>DATLKS010000868.1:0-6431 GCA_035538255.1 Terriglobales bacterium | reverse complement strand
AGTGGCTGATCACGTGGTCAGGGAACCTGCCGCAGGAGATCCACTTCTATCTGAACCGGATGGCCGGCAACTGGAATAACCTGTCGCGCTTCCTTATTCTGTTCGAGTTCGCCGTGCCCTTCGCGCTGCTGCTGTCGCGCCGCCTGAAGAAGCAGCCGGGATTCATGGTGCCGCTGTGCTCCGGATTCATCTTCATCCGCATGGTGGACCTCTACTGGCACATCGAGCCGAACTTCGTCACGCGTCAACGGCAGACCACCTTTAACTGGATGTACCTCGCTGCGACTATGGCGCTAGGAGGAATCTGGGTCTTCTTCTTCATTCGCAGTCTGAAGTTGCGGCCGCTGCTGGTCGCCTACGATCCGCAGATGGAAGAGCTTTTGGAGCATGAGCATGCAACCGCCTAGACCCATGAATCCGCAAGGCGTGGAGCGGCACATCGACGATCCGCGCGTCAGGCACGAGACCACGGACATTCACATCACGGGCGTGATCGCTTTTATCATCGCGCTGGGTTTTTGCGGGATCGTGATCTTCGTGGTGCTGTGGGGCGTGTTTCATTTTGCGCGGACCTACGTCGAAAACCAGGACCGCAAAGAGATGCGCGATCCCTGGGTGCAGCGCACTGAGAGCGAAATTGACGCTCAGGCAAGCAAAATCAAAACGCCGCGCAACAAGTCAGAAGAACCAGCCTCGATGGAGAGCGGCGATGCTCAATCGCGCGTGCGCGTGACCCGCTTTCCCCAGCCGCGGCTGCAGTCCGACGACGCTCGCGATCTGAGCCTGCAGCGCCAGGCGGAGGACGTTTATCTGAACCAATACCTCGTTCTCGAAAAGAATTCGGGCAAGGTCAATATCCCGATTACGCAGGCGATGGATGCTGTGATCAAGAAAGGGTTGCCGTCCATGCAGCCTGCGCCGGGCGTACCCGTACCGGCTCCGGCCGAAGGCACGGGAATTGTCCGGCCATCAATCGAGAGCTCGCATGCGAAAGAGAGCGGCGCAGCGGTGAAGGAACGATAAGTTTTTGCAGAAGGGAAGTGGAGTTGTGAGCGGTAGAGTGCAGCCAGTCGATATGGATCACAAAGGGAAGGCAATTAATAAAGCTGTCATCCTGAAGCCCTTCTTTTGGGCGAAGGATCTCCCGGAGTACTTCGGGCATAAATGCGGTTTCCCGGCTCTTCTGCCAGGATTTTCGTGGAAAAGCCACGCGAGTGCATTGAAGTCCGAAATATCGCGGGAGATTCTTCGGCCAAAATCGGGCCTCAGAATGACAGGGTTTGGATATATTGCGGCATGTGCATTCGCATTAGTCGCCCTCGCCTTCCCCCTCCATGCTCAATCCAGTGCCGGCCTCCAACCAGGAGCCGGTACGGTCTCCAGCCAACGCCCGCCGATTCTTCAGCAGGTCGGAATCGATCAACACCTGAGCCAGCAGCTTCCACTCGATCTCCATTTCCGCGATGAAGCCGGCAAGACCGTGCGGCTGGGCGATTATTTCGGGAAGCGTCCCGTGATCCTGGCATTCGTCTATTACCGCTGCCCGATGCTCTGCGGCGAGGTGCTTAACGGACTCACCAGCGCGATTAGCGTCGTGAGCTTCGATTTGGGAAAAGACTATGACATCGTCACCGTCAGCATCGATCCCCGCGAGACTCCGGACACAGCGGCCAAAATGAAGGAAGTATATCTGCGTCGCTATAATCGCCATTCCGACGACGCCGCGCAGCAGGGCTGGCACTTCCTCACAGGGACCGAGGACCAGATTCAAAAACTGGCAGCGACCGTCGGTTTCCGTTATGTGTATGATCCGCGCATCGACCAATACGCCCACGCCAGCGGCGTCGAAGTAGTTACGCCCGACGGACGCCTTTCCCAGTACTACTACGGGATCGAGTACTCGCCCAAGGATCTGCGCCTGGGATTGATCGAGGCTTCAAAGAACCATATTGGGAACATCGTGGATTCATTCATTCTCTATTGCTACCACTACGATCCGGCCACCGGACACTATGGCGCAATCGTAATGCGCATCCTGCGGCTGGCTGCGATCGCGACGGTGCTCTTGCTCGGAGGATTCATCTTCACTATGGTCAGACGCGATGTGCGCGCGGGAAGACTCAATTCAGGAAGGGCTGCCTAGATGCTTCCTCACTACTTCCCGGTATTTCCGGAATCGGCATCGACGCTGGCGCCGCGGGTGGACGCGCTCTATTTCTTTATTCTGTGCGTCACCATCTTCTTCACTACGCTCGTAGCGCTGCTGATCCTGGTATTTGCCGTCAAGTACCGCAAAGACAAGCATCCGGTCCCGGTGCAGATTCACGGCTCCATTCCTCTCGAGATCTTCTGGACTCTGATTCCTCTCGGCATCGCGATGGTCATTTTCGCGTGGGGCGCGGTCCTGTTCTTCCAGGAGCGGCATCCGCCCAAGTCGGCGATGACCATTTACGGAATTGGCAAGCAATGGATGTGGAAGTTTGAGCATCCCGGCGGCCAGCGCGAGATCAACAACCTGCACGTGCCGGTTGGCTATCCCGTGCGCATGACGCTGATCTCGCAGGACGTGATCCACGATTTCTTCGTGCCCGCCTTCCGCGTGCAGATGGACGTGCTTCCCGGCCGGTACACGGAGCTGTGGTTCGAAGCGACCAAACCGGGAACGTATCATCTTTTTTGTAACCAGTATTGCGGAACCAAGCACTCCGCCATGACCGGCGAAGTTACGGCGATGCCATATGGCGATTACCAGCAGTGGCTGCGCGGCGCCGGCGCATTCGGATCGCTGGCCACCGAAGGACAAAAGGTGTTCGCCTCGATGGGCTGCCCGACGTGCCATACCGGCGCCGACAACGCGCGTGGTCCGAACCTTTATAACCTTTATAACCGCATGGTGCGCCTGCAGGATGGATCGACGACCACCGCCAACGAGGCTTACATTCGCGAGTCGGTGCTGAATCCAAGCGCAAAAATCGTGTATGGCTTTCAGAACATCATGCCGACGTTCCAGGGTCAGTTGAATGAAGATGAGATGATTGAGCTCATCGAATACATAAAGTCGCTTTCATACAACGGACAATTACTACAGCTACAGACCAACAGCCAGCAGGAGCCGCCGGTTAATCTCGACAAGATCCAGAAAGGAATCGACGTTTCCAAACCGGGAACGAACGAGACGCCGATGCCGCGCACCAGCGCCGTGCCGGTGACCGAGCCCGCCGTGATGCCGTCGTCTTCGCAGCAGCCTGCGGCGCGGCCCGCCGCGCCTGCCAGGCAGAACGCTCCGGCTAAGCCCAGTTCGGGAGCGCCTCAAGGGGAGCAGCAATGAGTACCGCCACCGCAGTGCCGGCAGGGTTGGAGTTGCCGGTCGATACTTATATAAATTCCGCTCACGGGCCGAAGTCATGGTTCCTGACCAAGGACCACAAGCGCATCGCGATTCTGTATCTGGTCTCGATTACGCTCTTCTTCCTCTTCGGCGGGACGATGGCATTCCTGATTCGCCTGGAGCTGCTCACGCCCGCCGGCGACCTCTTCCAATCCGACACTTACAACAAGCTGTTCACGATGCACGGCGTCGTGATGGTCTTCTTCTTCCTGGTGCCGTCGATCCCGGCGACGCTGGGAAATTTCGTGCTGCCGATCATGATCGGCGCCCGCGATCTGGCATTTCCCAAAATTAACCTGGCTAGCTGGTACATCTTCATCATCGGCGCGATCTTTACGTTTTCCGCGATCATCAGCGGCGGCGTCGATACCGGCTGGACCTTCTACACTCCACTCAGCACGCAATATCTAACGACGCACGTCGTCGCCGCGGCGCTCGGCATCATGATTGCCGGCTTCGCCTCGATCTTTACCGGACTGAACTTCATCGTCACCGTTCACCGCATGCGCGCTCCGGGAATGACCTGGTTCCGTCTGCCGCTGTTTGTGTGGTCGCACTATGCCGTCAGTGTGGTCATGGTTCTGGCGACGCCTGTACTCGCGATTACGTTGATCCTGGTTGCACTTGAACGCGGACTGCATATCGGCATCTTCAATCCCGCGCTGGGCGGCGATCCCGTGCTCTTCCAGCACATGTTCTGGTTCTACTCCCACCCGGCGGTGTACATCATGATCCTGCCGGGCTTCGGAGTAATCAGCGAAGTGATTCCGTGCTTCTCGCGCAAGCGCATTTTCGGTTACAGCGCGGTGGCGTTCTCGAGCATGGCCATCGGAGTCTTCGGATTCCTGGTTTGGGCACATCACATGTTCATCGCCGGCGTCTCGACGTACTCCACTCTGGTGTTCTCGCTGATTACCTTCATCATCGCCGTGCCTTCTGCGATCAAAGTCTTTAACTGGACAGCCACGATGTACAAAGGCTCGATCCATTTCGACACTCCGATGCTCTATGCGCTTGCATTCATCGGATTGTTCACCATCGGCGGTCTCACAGGTCTATTCCTCGCGGCCGTCGGCGTGGATGTGCACGTGACTGCAACCTACTTCGTCGTTGCTCACTTCCATTACGTGATGGTGGGAGGCATGCTCGTCGCGTATCTTGCCGGCCTGCATTTCTGGTGGCCGAAGATCACGGGCAGAATGTATCCCGAGGCTCCGGCCAAACTCTCAGCGCTGATCACCTTCATCGGATTCAACCTCACATTCTTCCCGCAGTTCGTGCTCGGATATATGGGAATGCCGCGGCGATATCATGCTTATCCGCCGGAGTTCCAGGTACTCAATGTCCTCTCCACCGCCGGCGCTACGGTGCTCGCAGTTGGACTGCTGATGCCGATGTTTTACATGATGTGGTCGCTGAAATATGGCGAGATCGCGGGCAATAATCCGTATCGCGCCACCGGACTCGAATGGGAGACGACCTCACCGCCGCCTACCCACAACTTCCATGAGACGCCGGTGGTCACGCAGGAAGCCTACGATTACGAAAGCCTGACCGAGGAGGTCGAAGTTGTCGGATAGCTCAACCACGTTCGTGCACGCTACTCACCACCACGACGCCTCTCTCGTGGAGCAGTTCGATACCATCGAGCAGCAGCGCGATGCTTCCCAATTCGGGATGTGGGTTTTCCTCATCACCGAAATCATGTTTTTCGGCGGACTCTTCGCCGCCTACCTGATCTATCGCAACCTGTACAATCCGGCGTTCGTGATCGCCAGTTCGTCGATCGATATCACGCTCGGCGCAGTCAACACTGCCGTGCTGATCTGCTCCAGCTTGACCATGGCTATGGCGGTGCACAGCGCTGCGCTCGGCGCACGCAAGCTGCTCATCCTCTTTCTGGTGTTGACCCTCGGCCTCGGCGGCGTGTTTCTTGGCATCAAGGCCGTTGAGTACCACCAGAAGTGGGTGGAGCATCATGTTCCCGGCCCGAACTTCGACTTCAACTTCGAGCGCGCCGAGCACGGCGAAAACGTGGCGCCGGCCGATGTCGCGCAGCAGACCTCCATCTTCTTCGCGCTTTACTTCGCGATGACTGGGATGCACGCGCTGCACATGATCATCGGCGCCGGCATTTTGCTCGTGCTCATCTGGAGGGCATACCACGGAGCATATCCGCCGCATCATTACACCATGGTCGAAAACTTCGGCCTGTACTGGCACTTTGTGGACATCATCTGGATCTTCCTGTTCCCATTGCTGTACTTGGTGAGCAGGAGCCCGGTGCATTGAGGAAAAACACGAGATTCGAGAAAAACGCAAACACGGATTACACGGATGCGCACGGATCTAGACGGATTTATGAAGTGTTTTTTCGATAGGAATGCTGCATGGAGTTACTAAACTTCAATCCCACTTTGATCCGGTGCAATCCGTGTGAATCCGTGTCATCTGTGTTCGTGTTTTAGCGTTGCTGTTTACTAGAAGGAGACAGAATGTCATCCGGCGGGAACCACATCGTTTCACCCAAGATCTACGTAACTATCTGGCTCACGCTTCTGGTTTTTACCGGCCTCACCACATGGATCGCGTTCCAGAATTTTGGCGTCTTTAATCCGATCATCGCCCTGCTCATCGCCTTCACCAAGGCAAGTCTGGTAGTCCTCTTCTTCATGCACGTGAAGTACTCCCCCAAAATGATCGCCCTGGTCGTCGGCTGTGGGCTGTTCTTCTTGTCCATCCTCATCGTTCTCAGTTGCTCCGACTACCTCACACGCCGTTTTAACTGAGCGATTCCGGCAGACGCCCGAGCCTCTAGAACTGTCATCCCGCACTCCCCAGCCACTCTGGTCGGGTCTGCGATGCTTCTCAACGCGGAGTGCGGGATCTCCCATGTTGTTTTGTCAAGGACTCCGGTCGCTCTCCGGGATGGTTTTTTGCCGTACTTCGGGCAATCGATCCTTTTCTAGGTACTCGGCCAGAAGTGCTGCATCGCGGCGGTCCGTCTTCTTTACCGATTGGCTGATCACCCGAAACTGGTGTG
>DATLKS010000867.1:0-2313 GCA_035538255.1 Terriglobales bacterium | reverse complement strand
ACTCCGTGGCCAGTGAGTCCGCCCGGGCAGCTTCGGTCTGGCGACGATACAAGCCCCAAAAGTCTAGGTTCCACGCTGCGGAAGCGCTGAGCCCCCTCCATTGAAGAAAGAATTCGCGCTTCTGCCATCGCTGTTCTTGCCGGCCAGCGAGGAAGGAATCTGCAATGCCGAGTAATTCGCGCCCCCGTTTACGGAAGGCAGTTGTTGAGATCGCGTTATTCGCACTTGAGCCTGCGCTTCAAGCACGCGCTGTGCAGCAATGCGGAGGTCGAGACTGTTCTGTAAAGCTTCCTGAATAAGTCGCTGCAGAGCTGCGTCCTGAAAAATCTCCACCCACTGTTCGTCACCGATGGTGGTGGCAGCCTCAGGAGCATTCGAGGACGCGGGTTCTGCACGGAAGCTTGTGGGGACGTCGACCAGGGGACGCTTGTAGTGCGGCCCTACCGCGCAGCACGCCGCGGAAAGCAGCAGAGTTACGGTTGCCAAGGTCTTGATAAATTTCTTGTTCACGGTCGGCCTCCATTTCCCGACGAGTGCGCACCGTCAGCGCACCTCAACTGCTTGGCCTTCGATCAACAGGTCGCTTGGGCTGGCTACCAGTGGTTCAGAGGGCTGCAACCCGTGAAGGACTTCCACTTGGGCGCCCATGTCCTTGCCGATCGTGACTGGAACAAAGTGGACTCGCCCGCCACGGCTCACAGTGACGACGTGCATGCCACTGTGATCAATGACAAGCGAACTCGTTGGGATAGTGAGCGATGGCTGCGCCTGCGAGAGTGTAAACCGCACCTGTACGTACATTCCTGGAAGTAACGAACCGTCTCGATTTTCGACCTGCACTTCGGTCAACATGGTTCTAGCGGCTGCATTGAGGGAATTCGCATTGCGGACGACCGTGCCGGTGTACTCACGCCCCAGGCGCTCCTTCACTTCAACCGAGGCTTTCTGTCCAATCTGAATGTTGACAGCTTCCGACTGCGGCACATCCACCTGGATGCGCAGCAAAGCGCTTTGCGCGATGCTGAACAGCGGCCTGCCTTCAGCCACACTGCCGCCCTTTACCAGGTCGCCCTGCTCGACATTTCGCTGGGTGATAATTCCATCGAAGGGAGCTAGAACCTGTTCGAAGCTTTGCATTTGTGAAAGTCGGGCAACGTTGGCGTGGTTGGCGTTGACATTTGCCTCGGCAGCGACGACATTCGCCGTTGCCGCCGAGACGTCGGCCACCCGCGCGCTGTGCGCCTGAACCGCTTCGTCGACAATCTGCTGTGCAATAGCGTGCTGTTCGCCAAGCGGAAGATCCCGCTCCTTCGTCAACCGGGCGAGTTCCGCGTTCGCCTTCGCCTGCTCCAAGGCAGCTTTTGCCTGTTCGAGCGAAGCTTCCGATTGCATGAGCGTAGCGCGCGCCTGTAGTAGCTGTTGATCGATTTCAGGAGCGGAGATGACAGCGAGCACCTGGCCGCGCTTTACGCTGGTCCCAATATCCACATTCCGCCGGTCGATATACCCATCAACTCGCGCGTATACGGTGGCACTGTAAAGAGGCTGAACGTTTCCGGGCAGCACCAACTCGGAAGTAGGTTTTCCCATCTGAGGCTGAACAACGGTCACGACAGGATGCATCACCGGTGATTCCTTGGTTGCCGCGAGAGCTTCTCGGTAACGTTCAATCCGCGGAAAGATCCCTACCGTGCCAAGAACGGCGACTAACGCTCCGGCTCCAAACCGCTTCAACCTGGTCGACCTGCGTTTCTTGATCTCCAGGACAGGGAGCGCATCTTCCGTATCCTCCGTAACAGGTTCGATTTCGAATTGCTGCATCATGCGATTTCCTCTTGTTGTGTATCGTTTTTTCCGTGGATGAACGTGAACATCAGCGGAACAAAGAACAAAGTGGCGAAGGTGGCGATACTCAGGCCGCCGATAACTGCACGAGCTAAGGGAGCATTCTGCTCGCCGCCCTCACCAAGCCCGAGCGCCATGGGCACCATACCTATGATCATGGCTACCGCTGTCATCACGATGGGCCGCAACCGCGTGTGACCAGCCGTGACCGCAGCTTCGAGCGGAGCGGTCCCTTTGGCACGTAGCTCATTGGCAAAAGTCACGAGCAAAATCGAGTTTGCGGTCGCCACACCAACTGACATGATCGCTCCCATCAAACTTGGAACGTTGAACGTGGTCTGTGTCAGGAAAAGCGCCCAGACGATGCCGCAGAATGCACCAGGCAATGCACAGATGATGATGAAGGGATCCAACCAGCTCTGGTAGTTGATGACCATGAGCAAATAGACAAGAAGCGCAGCGAAGACG
>DATLKS010000866.1:0-6642 GCA_035538255.1 Terriglobales bacterium | reverse complement strand
TGCGGCAAAAATCGATACTGTTCTCGGAGATGCCAGACTGTCACTGGAACGTGAAGCCGCAAATGGTGAACTGCAGCGGTTCGATATTTTTGTGGTCGATGCATTCAGCAGCGACGCCATTCCGGTTCATCTTGTCACTCGCGAGGCTGTGGCATTGTATCTTCGTCATTTGAGTGGTGCCAATGCCGTGCTGGCCTTCCACATCTCCAATCGCTTCATCGATCTGAAACCCGTACTACTGGCAATCAGTCGAGAGCAAAGGCTGTCGTCGATTGATGTCCATGTGAAAGGGAGTGAATGGATTTTGATGTCGATAAATCCGGAGATGCTGAGGTTACCGGATTTGATCCCGGTGAGCGAACCACTGCAAACGCAACAAGCGTTTCTCTGGACCGATGATTTCAGCAACTTGACGCAAGTATTGCCATAGTACGCCCCAGCCGAATTCCTGTGCACCAAAGCCGTGCCGCCTACGTACTCTAGCCAATAGACCCCATACACCGCAGAATTCAGTTGAATTGCTGGAAGAGTGCCTTTTGGCTCTGTGAGCTGCAGCTCCGGGCCCAGGTGCGGCTCCGTTACTTAGGTAATGCGAACAAGGCGGTATTACACAACTATTACACGGGCCGCGCTAAGCCGTTGTTATGTTGGATGAGGTTGCACAGAGGACGAGCAGAGATTATGAGCGCAATCGCCACACCAGACACTCTTACCGACTCTGCGGTCACGCAGGTTTATACGGCCAAGCGAGGAAAAATCAATTGGTACACCGCTTTCATCATGGCGGTATTTCATATCGGGGCCATCGCCGCGCTGTTCATGTTTAGTTGGAAGGCGCTGTTGGTTACCGCGATCCTCTGGTATTTTTCGCTGAGTTTCGGAATCGGCATGGGCTACCATCGCCTGCTGACGCACCGCGGATACAAGGTTCCAAAATGGGTTGAATATTTCCTGACTACCTGCGCGACTCTAGCGCTTGAAGGTGGGCCGATCTTCTGGGTAGGAACCCACCGCATTCATCATCAAACGAGCGATCGCGAAGGCGATCCACATAGTCCGCGTGACGGCGGCTGGTGGGCGCATATGGGCTGGATTATCAGCGGAGAAGTCCTGCACCATGGCAATCCGGAATTGGAGCGTTACACGCCCGATCTTCGCCGCGACCGATACCATGCGTGGCTCTCGAAATGGCATTGGGTCCCGCTTACCACCTTGGGAATTCTTCTTCTCGCTATCGGCGGGTGGACTTATGTGATGTGGGGCATCTTCTTCCGCGTGACCGTCGGCCTGCACGCTACCTGGCTGGTGAATTCAGCTACGCATATGTGGGGAAGTCGCCGGTTCATCACCAAGGATGATTCCACCAACAACTGGTGGGTGGCGCTGGTCACCTTTGGCGAAGGATGGCACAACAACCATCACGCTCATCCTGTCTCCGCACGCCACGGGCTTGCCTGGTACGAACTCGACCTGAATTATCTGGGCATCCGCATGCTTAAGCTCTTCGGTCTAGCGCAGGACATCAAAGTAACTAATTTGCCCGAGAAGCTGCTCGAACAGGAAAGGCTCGAGCAGGAAAAGAAGCTCGCAGCATCCAGAGCAAAATTGGTTTCCGCTCCACTATAACGCCCTCCCCCACAATTCTTTGCCTTTTGATGGCATCCGTTGCGACGGATGCCATTTCATTTCAGTTAGAGAGGCGCGGCCAGTGCGTCTCTCCACTGATAAGACACGCTTAAGCTACACTCAATAAAAATCCGGCTCTCCGCCGGATGGATGACCATGCGCATCACCAGTCGCCGCAAAGCCATCGCTTTTTTTATTACTCTCAGCTCCTGCGTGATCGCGGCGGCGGTCACGCTGAACATCAGTTGGATTGTCATCAACTGGCGTGAACTCGGGACCCTCATTCTGGGAGTGATCTTTTTCGGCATCGTGATTGCCGGTCTGGTGCTGAACACGATTTTCCTGGTTCGGGAAATCCGGCGCAACGAGCAGCAGGACAGCTTTCTGCACGCCGTCACGCACGAATTAAAGACGCCGCTTACTTCAATCCGGCTCTATCTGCAAACGCTGCAGAGCCGCCATGTGGATGATCCGCAACGGCAGGAGTTCTATCGAGTGATGCTCGCGGACTCCGACCGCCTATTGCGGACAGTCGAGCAGGTGTTACATGCAGCAGAACTCGGCCACCGGAAGAACAAGTTGGAAGAAGTTGTGGACATGCAAAAGCTCGTTCGCGAGTGCCTGGATGAGGCGCGCACGCGTCATGATCTTTCCGGGGAGTCGTTGCGAATGCTGGTTGAGACCAGCGGGGGCGCACCCACAGTATTGGCCAACCGCGAGGAGCTTCGCTCTATCGTTTCAAATGTGGTCGAAAACGCCATTAAATATTCGGGCAAGGAAGTGGACATCCAGGTTGAGCTCTCTGCTGCCGACAATGTCTCACTCCGGGTCCGGGATACCGGCATTGGTATTCCTCGCGCCGATCTAAAGCGAGTGTTCAAGCGTTTCTACCGTGTTGCCGATCGTGAAGTTGCCCGCGTGAAAGGGAGCGGACTAGGTCTGTTCATCGTGCGCAGCATCGCAAAAAAATACGGCGGCAAGGTATTCGCCGAGAGCGAGGGGCCTGGCCGCGGTGCGACCATTACTATCCAATTGCCGAGAGCTGTATGAGCCGCGTGTTGATCGTTGAGGATGAAGAGCATCTTGCAGACGGCCTCAAATTCAATCTCGAGGATGAAGGACTCGACGTCGCTGTAGTCGGAGATGGCGAAGGCGCGCTCAAAGCCCTGCTGCCCGCCGGAAATGGGATTGATGCGGTCATCCTCGATGTGATGCTTCCCGGCATCAGCGGATTCGAAGTCGTTACTCAGCTTCGCAACGCCAAACAATATGTGCCAGTTTTGATGCTGACCGCGCGTGGGCGCCCAGAAGACGTGCTGCGCGGCTTCGAAGCCGGCGTGGACGATTATCTGCCAAAGCCATTTGAACTTGCTATTCTCGTTGCCCGGCTTCGTGGACTGTTGCGCCGAAAACAGTGGGCCAATGACCGTCGAAATGAAGCAGCAACAGAGGCTGCCCCCGAAACGGAAGCTCCTAATGTCTTTGCCTTCGATGGTAAGCGCATCGACTTCTCCACGCTCGAACTTCGGGCAAAAGATGAAACCATTCAGCTCACGTTGATGGAAGCCCAACTGCTGCGGCATTTGATCCGCAACGAAGGCAAGGTAGTCTCGCGCAAGTCAATTCTGGAGGACGTCTGGGGACTGCGCGAGGACACCGACACTCGTGCAATCGACAATTTCATTGTGAGGTTGCGCCGCTACATCGAAGATTCGCCAGCCAAGCCGAGGCATCTGCTGACTGCACGTGGTATCGGATACAAGTTCGTCTCTCATCCCAAATAGACTTGCAATGTGCTGCGGTCGCTCTCGTTGCATTCCCTCCAATTCTCCTGCTGCGCGATCGATCAGTTCCGCCTCCGCTTGAAGCACCTTGGCCACCCTCGCAACTTCAAGATCTACATCCGCGTAGCGTTTCTCTTCAATCGCCTCGCGTACTCCCGGCATGGTTTTGGGAGCATAACCGGTGTACCACCCTGGAGCGTAGATCATGTGCTTGTACCAGGGGCGGCGTGGGAGGCCTTCGTCCAAGGTGAGGCGGCGTTCGCTCTGCAGCAAGAGCTGGTTCAGGGCAGCGAAATTCGCCGTTGTATCAAGGCTATTGAGGACCATTGCCGCCCTGTGATAGCGCTCTGCCGCCCGGGTGAGGACGGCGACGGCATTGTCGATGGGCGCGAAATTTGTGAACGGCGGCACGTCAGCACGTGGCGGCGGAAACGTCGGACGCCTGGGATCAGAAGTGGCCGAATAAACCCCATCATCGAGCTTCTGATTGATTTCGTTGGCCTCGTCTTGCTGGTCCTTAAGTAGTTTCTTCAGTTCGTCATCGTACTTCTTCATCGTCTCCGCGAAATCGGTGAATTGGTACGGCAGCACATCGGCATCGGCGAAGCGCATTACCATCGAGCCGATTGTTTGAGAGAGTGCACGCGAGTAGATGAAATCCTTGTCGGAGAAATGTGTGTACCAATAAAAATCGTCGTAGATCGAGTGGTAGATGCCTTCGTTATCCTCGCCGGCATAGCCGAGGTTCAGCGAGGCTACTCCGAGGTGGTCGAGGAAGGTAGTGAAGTCAGTGCCTGAGCCGAGCGGCTCGATGCGCAGATCCGCCCGCTGCTTCGCCTCCTTCCTCGCGTCAGGCGTGCCGGACTGGATTTCATGGGCTTGTTTGCGCTTCCAGACGGAGATCTGCTTTTCGGGATCCTGAATATCCTTAGCTACTTCGTTGACGAACGCCTCCAGGGAATGCGATCCGCCTGCGTCGAGGTAGCCGCGCGTGTTGGCATCGCTGTTGATGTAAATCGCCGCGTGCTGTTGAAGATCCTGGCCGTGATACTCCGCCCATTCTGTAGAGCCAAGCAGCATCGGCTCCTCGCCGTCCCAGGCGCAATAAATGATGGTTCGCTTTGGTTTCCATCCTTGTTTGACGAGAATTGAGAGCGCCCGCGCTTCTTCGAGCAGCGCGACTTGTCCTGAAATGGGATCTTCGGCGCCGTTTACCCACGCATCGTGGTGATTGCCACGAACGATCCAAGTGTCTGGATCAGTCGATCCTGGAATCTTAACGACGACGTCATAGACGGGCTTGATGTCCCAATTGAACGCAACCTTCAGGTGTACTTTCGCCGAGCCGGGTCCCACGCGGTAGGGCAGAGGCAATCCACCACGCCATTCGCGCGGCGACATTGGTCCTCCCAGGGCTTGCAGCAACGGCTGTGCGTCTCCGTACGAAATCGGTAACACGGGAATCTTCGTGATTGTCTGCGCATCCTCACGGCGGAGACGCTTCGCATCCGGAGTTGCTCCGACTCCGGGCGTGAGCGGGTCCCCGGGGTAGCGCATAAAGTCCATCACGCTGCCGCGTTGGACTCCGTCGCGCGGACGCATTGGTCCTTCGGGAAAGACCGCGTCTTCGAAATAGCCATCATCGTGAGGATCCGAATAGATTAGGCATCCAACAGCTCCGTGCTCATATGCCACTTTGGGCTTCACACCCCTCCATGAGTTGCCGTACTTCGCAATAACAATGGCGCCTTTAACTGAGACGCCGAGACGTTCGAGTTGCTCGTAATCTTTTGGCAAGCCGTAGTTAACGAAAACGAGCTGAGCTGTAACATCTCCGTCGGTGGAGTAGGCATTGTAGGTCGGTAGCTGCTCCGATTTCTGGCCGCTGGTCGGGTCCATGGGGAGCGTCGGCTCTTCGAGTTTTGCATGGAACCGCGTGGGCGCGAGCATCTCAACCAGACGTTCTTTGGGTGTAGGGAAGAGCACGTTGAAGGTTTCCATGTGCGCGTCAAGTCCCCACTCCTTGAACTTCGCCAGAATCCATTCGGCATTATCTTTGTCATATACCGAGCCGACGTGGTGAGGCCGCGCACTGAGGCGCTGCATGTACTCGCGCTGCAGGTTCGAATCGGGAATTGCGCGGAACTTTGTCTCCCAGTCGCGCTCTGCCTGTGAGGATTCCGGCACGTAGCCGAACAAATTGTTTTGTTGTGGAGAGCCGATGAGGATGAGAGGAGACAAAACGAGCAGGATTGCAACAATCAGTCTTCGCATTGTGTGTGGCCGGAATTGTACTAGCTCACCTCTACGTGCTCCAGGAGGTATACGCTTCCAAGAACGATTGTGGGTGGATGCAACTCAGCCGTGATGTGGCTGAAAGGTGAGAGCCGAAAGCCAACGGCTACGCTACTGCACTGCAATTACGACTACTGTGGCGTCGTCCTGAAAACGTTCTTCACAGTGCCGACTTACGGCCTGCATTAGGATGCGCTGGATCTGTTCGGCCGAGACGGAACGATTGTTGATCACTATCTCTTTCACACGCTCAATGCCGAACTCCTCATCGTCGGAGTTCTCGACTTCTGTGATTCCGTCGGTGTAGAGCACGAGGCGATCGCCGCTCTCAAGCTTTAATTGGGTCTGTTCGTAGGTCCACTCGGAAAACAGCCCGAGTACACCTCCGCCGACGCGCAACTCCAAAGCAGTTCCGTCGGCGCGAACGAGGATCGCGGGATTATGTCCAGCGTTGGTGTAGCACAAAGTGCGAAATTCTGTGTCGATCACGGCGAAAAAGAACGAAACAAACCTGCCGATGGGCATGATCTCGCTCAGCGCCTCGTTCAACGAACTGCAAAGCTGCTGCGGGTGGACGTCATGCGTAACGATGCTCTTTTCCAAACCGCGGAGGCTGGCAGTGAGGAGCGCGCCAGGCACCCCTTTGCCAGCGACGTCGGCGATGGAGACCGCAAACTTCGACGCAGTTAAGGGCGTGAGATGGCAGTAGTCGCCGCCGACGTAACGCATGGAGCGAGAGTCGCCGCTGACGGTTATTCCATGTTGTTGGGGCAGTTTTAGCGAGAGCAGCCGGCGCTGGATTTCGACGGATAACTGCTGCTCTTCTTCGGCTTCGACATTGGCTCGACGCGCTTGCTCGGCACGCTCGATGAGGTCGCGCGCCTTTTGGATTAGCTGCGAGTTCGTCCAAGGCTTTGGAATGAAGTCTGACGCGCCG
>DATLKS010000865.1:0-11419 GCA_035538255.1 Terriglobales bacterium | reverse complement strand
TCGGCTGGGACATGTCGGGCGAACCTTGAATGTCTTTGGAGTGCGCGAACCACACGTATAATTCGAGAATGGAGAAGACGGTCAAAATCTTTTCCAGCTTCAAGGACGCCGATGAGACCGATGCTCGAGCCCCGATATGAGCATGTTGCCCGAGGAACGTCTCAGAATAGTGATCGAACTCCGCGACCGTCGCCACCCTGATGCCTTTTAAGCAAGGACTTGCGCGAGTTTGTCGCATTATTGACCGCGAACAACGTTGACTATCCGCTGATAGGCGCCGAGGAACTGCGACGCCGCGTTCCACCTTCCAAATGACTATTGCGCACCCTGCGTGACCGCAAAGCATACCTCTGGCTTCTGACCAGGCATCGCACAGTTGAGGCGCAATTCCCCTCCTTGCGGAGCATTGGGGAATTGCAACATTAGCGTCTGGGCTGCTGCGTCGTATGACAGCGCATTTAGCAGCCTGCCATTTAAGCTCATGCTCTTCGGCTCCTGTTTGACTCCGTAGATTGTCGTCTCGATCTGGTTGAACCAAGGCGTGTAGCTGCCCTTTTGTGGAGAGATCTTCAGCCGCAGCGCATCTTCATATCCTTCGCAGGAATAGTCGACGCGCAGATACCGTCCTTTGGTGTAGTCAAAGCTGACGCCATCGTCCATGTAGAGTGAACCTTGGCAAGTGCGGTCGGGATAGACTCGCAGCTCGAGTGGTCCTTGCGGCTTTTCGGCGGTCGACTGTACCAATGGCTGTCGCGGGATGATCGCGCCGCCGCGCACATAGACGTGCAGAGTGGCGAGCTCAGGCTTAACTTTGATCTCGCCTGGCTGAAATTGTTTTCCCTTCCAGTAGTCGTACCAAAGATTGCCCGCGGGCAGCCTTGTGCGATATTCCTGCACGAACTCATATGGTTCGGGTGCGACCAGCAGATCGTGCCCAAAAAAGTATTGACTGTTCGCCCAGTCACCTTCAGTGACTAGCGGCTCCTCCTCGGGATATTCAAGGAACATGGGACGCATCAACGGCAGGCCATCCCGCGTCGTCTCTTCGAAGCTGGTATAGATGTACGGCAGCAGGCGGTAACGCTCTTCTATGTAACGTTTGCGAATCGCTTCGTGCTCCGGACCATGAACCCACGGCTCCTGGTCGGCGCTACCTTTTTCCGTATGGTCGCGATCGATCGGGTTAAAAGCTCCTAACTCCAGCCACTTTGTAAGTAAATCAGGCTGCGGACTCCCTTTGTAGCCGCCGATATCGTCTCCCACAATGGGAAACCCGCTTATGCCCAGGTTCTGCAGCATCGGCACCGAAATTCGCATGTGATTCCAAGTACTGGAATTGTCTCCAGTCCAAGTCGCCGCATAGCGCTGACCTCCGACATACGTGGCGCGCGTGAGAACGAAAGGGCGCTCGTTCGGTGTGAGTTTCAGCAAACCATCGTATGTTGCCTTTGAGTTCAGCATTCCGAGCACGTTGTGAATTTCGCGCTGTGTGGTCACGCGAGGTGGCTGGCCGGGCTCTTCAATGCGATCTACAGCATCAACCGGTATCGTCTTGCCCGGCACGTCGAAGACAGCAGGCTCATTCATGTCGTTCCAAAACCCGGCAACGCTATCTTTGACAAACTCCTGATACTGTTTTCCCCACCAGTCACGCACCGCTTTGCGAGTAAAGTCAGGGAAGACGCTTGGCCCTGGCCAGACTCTGCCCACATACTCGCTTCCATCAGGATTCTTGATGAATGCGTCGATAGCCTTGCCGCTGTCGTATGGTGCGTATCCGGGCTCCTGCTTGATGTGCAGATCAGTGATGGCAATCGTACGCACACCCTGATTCAGAAAGTCACGAACCATTCCTGAGAAGTTGGGGAACTTCTCAGGGTCTACGGTGAAGACGCGATTTTCGCGCTGGTAGTCGATATCGGTATAGATCACGTCCAGTGGAATTTTCTTCTGCCTGAATGTCTGCACGATCTCGCGCACGAGCGCTTCAGGAAAATAGCTGTAGCGCGACTGCTGAAAACCGAGACTCCAGATCGGCGGGAGTGGAGCCCGGCCAACCAGAGCAGTAAATGTGCTCACCACCTGCTTGGGGCGAGGACCATAAATGAAGTAGTAATCCAAATCGCCGCCTTCGGCGCCGAAGGAGTATTCGTCAGCAGAAGTTTTGCCCAAGTCCCAATTCTGGCGGTACGTGCAATCAAAGAAAATTCCGTAACTCGTTCCTTTGCGCAAAGCCAGGAGAAATCCGAGAGTCTTGTAAAGGGGATCGGTGGATTCCTGCCAGCCATACGCGTCTGTGTTCCACATCGTGAATGCCTGATTGCGATGGTCGAGTGGCCCAGCTTTGTCGCCCAGCCCGAAGTAGTGCTCATCCTGTGGCATAGAGCGCGTAACCAGAAAGCGATCGCCGTACCACGTGACCGGTGCAGCATCGCGCGCGATCACAGCGCCGTCCCTTCCAAGGAAGCTCACCGTTGAACTCTGCCTATCGACTCGCACGCGCAGAGCGGAAGTATCCAGTTCGATTGCTTCTGGCATTTCCTGCGTTCTAACGGAAGCAGCGTTCTGCGAGCCTGCCGCCGCCGGCAACACTGCATACGAGTACTTCGGGGGAAACTCAGAGCCACGAACTGCACGCACACGAATTACGTCATCTTGAAGTGCCGTGATCTCAAGTCGTCCATTCTCAGTCTGGGCTTCGATTCCCTTCGCGACGGAATGGAAGTTCCTCAACGCGCCCAGGATGACAGGAGTTGCGCCAGCTTTTGTTGAGCCTTCGGCTTGGGTTTGGGTCTGTGGAGCGCCGCCCTGATTCAGCGCATTTGGAGTTTTAGAAAACGACAGAGGTACGGCGCCAGCAAGAACAATCGCAGCAAGAGATCGAATCATCATGTGAGAGTAGATAGGGAAGGTAGGACACGGACGGAAGGAATGTCAAACGAGGTTCGTTCCGGCGATTTGCGGCGCGCGAGCGCACCTGGCGCATTCTGCCGCTCGCCTATACCGCTTTAGAGCGGTTTGCCGGTTGCTCGCGCTTGTTATCGTGAATATGCGGACTGCATCTTTTCTGCTCGATGATAGACGAATGCAGATAGGCCAAGGCCCATTTCGGGAAGTGGGAGAGCCTTTTTCCTGCGATGGTGATCGTGTAGCCTACTCGCGGGTGGTTCTGGAGCCTGCGAACCAGCCGATCGTGAAGCCAATTGCCAGTCCAGCCAGAGCCGCCGATCCCACGACGGTGTAAGGCCGCTGCTTGATCTTATGGCGCCCATCGTCGATGACGTCGGTGGCAGCATATTTCGCGCGTTTCATACTCCGCGAGACATCTTCATATGCGGAGTCCACGGTGCGCCGCACCTCCTCGACAACTTTGGCGGGCAAGTTTACCAAATCTGGTCCGTTGACCGAGGTTCTTGTACCAGTATTCTTCATTAAGGTGCCTCCTTGGACTAGCTAAAATCTAAGCATAACCAAGAGATGGTTGTGAGACACGCGTTAATTTAGGAAATCCGAAGTCTCTGCCGGAAGCATGATGCTGTGGAATCTTCGAGAGTAGCAATCTCATTGAGATTAGTTATTCGTGCAGAGATGCAGGTAAATTTTGGTCTTTAGAGAGAAGCCCTTCTGTTCACACGCGAGTCAGAAAGCCGTGCGCAAAACCACCGACGTACTTAAAGGCTAGGCATGTCGGCTCCGGCAGGAACACGCTAATTCAGCGTTTCCCGTATTCGGTGGTGTAGTGCAGCTTTATGGTTCCACATGTCCCCTGCTGATCCGAGTACACGACGCACGTGTCAAATGGGCGTGAATAGACATGCAGGCTGACTGCCCGTTGCTTGAACTCAGCGGGGTTGTACACGCGATGCACCGGCTCAAGCGGATTCACTGCGGCGGGACTTTCGGGGTTCATCTCGATGATGTCGGTCGGCTCGATCTTGCATTTTCCTGCGTCATCGTCCTGCCAGAGGACGCGATAGTTCTGGATCAGGAGCTTGCCCATCGGCGTAGCCATCCAGCAGTTCTGATCGCGATGATTATGAATGGAACTGGCTTGCCCTACTTCCCAGCAAATCGCAATCAACTCGTAAAGCGGTGTTTTGTCGATCAAGTTCCGGGTGTAGTGCTGACGGTCCCATACGAGATAGGGCGCGAGACTTTCGTTATCGACTAGATGAACGCGGAGAAACTCGTGAACCGTGTCGACTTCATCGAACGCCTCCGCCGGCAGCTTGCGCAATTCAGCCGCGAACTCCTGTACGCTGGATTTTTTACTAGTTACAATCATCGAGATCTCACCTGACTTATCTTCGCATTTTACGCCTGATATCGCGGCAAAATGTGCGAAAGCTTCTACGCCCTTTGCATTTGCTTGCGCTGCAACGCGTCTCCGTTTAGGAATAGCAATGCTCCGTCGCTACCGTCTGGCCCTCGCGCTTTGGCTCTGTGCCGTCGGAATGGTCTTTGTTGCTTTCACCAGCGCCTACGTGGTGCGAAGAGGAGTTCCCACGTACGAGACTGAAACGGGAGCCTACTCGACGCATTGGGAAACGTTGCATGCGCCTATTCCGTTATTGCTGGTGAATTCTTTATTGCTGTTTGGTGCCGCTTTGGGAATGGAAATCGCACGACGACGTGCTTTCAGGGCTGTGCATGCGAGCGGCGATAAGCTCAAGCGATCGAGTTCGATTTGGATGGGTGCATCACTTCTGCTTATTTTCGGATTCTTGAGCGGACAGCTAGGCGTCTGGAGCTTCCTGCATGCGAATGGAGAATCTATGGCGGTAGGTGCTAGACCGGCATTCTTTTTTCTGCTCACAGGGGCGCACGCATTGAACGTGGGATTTGGCCTGCTGGTGCTCATCTGGATTGCACTTCGTAGCACCCGCTGGAATGAAATGAAGCGGTATATGGCCATCGATCTCACTGCGTGGTATCTGCACGCGATGACGATACTTTGGATCTATCTATTGTGTTTCCTGCTTTTGGCGTGAGAGCTTAGATTACTGCGGTGATGCTCGTGCCGGTAGCGGCAAAGACTCCAGCGACTTCGATTTCAGCGATTTCCAGAAAGCAGCGCAGCACGTAAGGATCGAATTGGGTTCCGCTGCCGGCACTCAACCGACGGATTGCCTCTTCGTGCTCCAGTCCCTTGCGGTAGCAGCGATTCGAAATCATCGCGTCGAAGGCATCCACGATCGATACGATGCGCGAACCGAGGGGAATCTCGTCGCCCTTCAGCCCGCCAGGGTATCCGGTGCCGTCGTAAGCCTCGTGATGGTGCAATGCGAATAGGCTGGCTTCTTCCAATCCGGGAAACAAGCGCAGAATCGACCAACTATATTCCGGATGCTTGTTCATGACGGCGCGCTCTTCGTCGGTCAGCTTGTTCGGCTTCTTTAAGATTGCGTCGGGCACGCCGATCTTGCCGATATCGTGCAGCAGCGCCGCCACTTCATATTGATAAAGATTTTCTTCATCGATGCCGAGCCGCCGAGCGACGCGGACTGCCCACTCTGCCAGCCGAGTGCTGTGCACCCCGGTGTTGAGGTCCTTCAAATCGAGCAGTTGATTCAATGCGCAGATTACGGCGGTGCGCATCGTCACCTGCTGCTCTTCAAGTTCTTTCACTCGAAGAAGCAGCGGTGACCACGAATCAAATGTTGGATGAAAGCTCGTCGCCATGGAACAGTCTCGGGTTTAAAAGAAGTCGGTTCTCCACGCCTGCACTGCCTGGTACGTGTCGAGCACGCCGGCGCCATACTGCGAGTAACACATCGGTTGAGCATGCGAAAGCGCCTCGGCAGCTTCTTGTTCATTCAGAAGCAGCGAGTTCGTATTCGCCATGAGAGCTACCGTGCCCGCGACCAGCGGTGCGCTGAACGAGGTACCCCATCCCGCGGCATAAGTATTGAAGGGATAAGTTGTCATCACCGCTTCACCCGGAGCGGAGAGCAACACCGGAGGAGCTCCGTAATTCGAGAAGCTCGATGGCGTGTTGTCGTTGGAGGTCGAAGCTACGTCGATCACGTTGGGCAGGCTGGCGGGATAGACGGTCGTCATGCTGCCGTCGTTGCCCGCCGACGCGACGCAGATTACACCGCGGTAAGTTGCGTAATTGATCGCAGCGGCGAGTTCCTGCGAAGGAGTGGTGAAATCGAAGCTCATGCTGATGACTTTGGCGCCATGGTTCACCGCGTAGTAGATGGCGCGAAGAACGTCAGAGGCATAACCTGTGCCGTTCGCGTTAAACGCCTTCAACGGCATAAGCTGCGCCTGCGGCGCAACTAGGTGCACGAGACCGGCCGTCATGGTTCCGTGTCCGAATGCTTTGTACTGGCTGGTGTCCACGACACCCACAGTCGATTGATCAACGACACCGACAGTCGACTGATTCAATTGAGCAGGTTGCGCTGAACCGTCCACCACACCCACGGTCGACTGATTTATGTCGCCCATTTCCGAGCCACCGGATTGATTGCGGGTGAAGTCGTACCCGTACACGAGATGACTTTTCAGAATGGTGTTATTGGGATCGACACCAGTATCAATAAGCGCCACGCGAACGCCGTTGCCGGCAACGCCGAATGCAGCCTGCGTCTTGGCGGTCTTGATGATCTGGTTCGGGGTCTGCAGAACATAACCTTCCCAAACTGTAGCGCCGTAATAGGAGACGGGTGTTTTGTCGGTCAAGTACGCAGGCGTTGCTCCAATCGTTGTAGTGCCTTGCGTATTTACCGGCTGGTCAAGTTCGACGTTAGTGATCCCCGATCCCGACAGCAGGTTTGTGATCAAGACAAGTGGGCTGAGCAGGCTGGCTACCGTGACGACGTACAACTGTCCATCAGGATCGCCGATGCCCTCAAGTACTTTGCACCCGAAAAGCAGGCAGGTGAGATTCAGTCCGAGCAAGCCTTGGGTATCGCGGACGATGAAGCGCTGCACCGGGAGTAGTCCGCCGCCTCCGAGAAGGCCGCCGAGTAATTGCGCATTAGTCTTTGGCGCTGCTGGCGTGATGGCGAAGCCCGGCTGCACGTAAACCGTGAACAGCGCCAGAATCAGAGTGATGCAGATTCCCGCCTTCGACCTGCTGTATTGGTGAGCGAATCCGTTCGAGCTCTTCATTACGTCTCCAGACACGTTTGTCTCAGCAAAATTTGTGTGGGGAGTACAGCGGGGAGGAAACTAAAGTGTATGGTGCGTACTGGTTCTTCGGCCAGTTACGTTAGTAACTACAGTCTAATTTGGGCCTCGGCTCGGAAGTGCTTGGCGCTTGCGATCTTCGACGCCGGTAATCGGCAGGTACACAGGTGACGAATCGCCAACACTGACCGATAGCCGCAAATTGCTCTTCAATGCAAACTCCAGATGAAACTCGCCATTGTTATTGCTGATCGTGCTGGCAACGTTCTTTCTGCCGTCCATCAGGATTACCGGCACGCCGGCCACAGGATGGCCTGGATGAGCGCTATCCAGCATCTGTCCAACCAGTGCGGCGCGTTCCGAATTCAGTTCCGAATCGACGCGCATATCCACATAGACGGTTCCGATCCTGTACAGCAACTGACGCGCTGACGCTACAGAAGCCCTCACCCCGGCTGCCATGGGCTGCAGAACGCTGTCGAAGAGAAGTTCGAACCCGGCCTTCACCGCCTTATGTTGCTGCGCTTCGAAATATGCCTTTGCGGTGCGGACGATACCCTCCGGAGGCTCATAGGCAGGTTCATTGGAGCCGACACGGATCACTTCGCCGAACAGCCGAGCGGTTTCAGCGCATTCGTGGCATTGCTCCAGGTGTTCCCGAACCGACAGTGCTTCCGCAGCCGACAAACTTTGTCGAACGAATGCAGCCAACAATTCCTGAGCGATGTGCTTCATGGCGGTCACCTGTAACTAACCCATAAGGGCAACCGCAGGATGGAAAAATATAGCCCAGGAAACAATTTTTGTGACTTTTGCATGTAGCTAAAAGCGGAGGGGTTTCTACTCATTTGCATATTTCCCCATCAGAACAAACGGTGCCCATTGATATGGGTGGGGATGCGCCTCGCGAACGAGGAGCATGGCCTCCCGTACGGCTGTCGCCTTATCTTCGCCGTTGCGAAAACGTCGATAAAACTCGGCCATGAAATCCGCCGTGCTGCGGTCGTGCACGTCCCACAAGCTCAACAGCAACGACTGGGCGCCGGCCTGAAATAGTCCGCGTGCGAGTCCGATCAATTCGTCTCCCGCAGCAACTACGTTTAGGCCCGTAGCGCAGCCGCTCAAAGTCACGAGCTCAACTGGCAATCTGAGCTGATAGAGATCGTACAAGCTCAAATGCGAGTTCCCCATTCGGATCGAGGAGAACATCGGGCTGTCCTGCCGGAAATAGCCGTGTGTGGCTATGTGGATAAGCCGCGCGTGTGCGCCAGCATTTTTCAGGATGTACTCACTCGCTGCTTTGCCGAGAAACATCTTGGGATGCGGCAGGATGGCGCTCAAGGCACGCACTTCTTGAAGGATCGAAGGCGCATTCTGGTCAGGAATGCCCATCAGCAGCGCCGCGCCGGACTTGTTTACTTGCTTATGTGCGCAGACGGCATAAATGCTGGCACTCGGAGCGTACGAAATCGTGTAGTCATCGATCAGAAATCGCTCGCCATCAAACAAAGCATGGAAGGGGACGTAGTGCAGCGCGCCGTGTGGAACGAACAAGAGGTGTTGCGCGTCAAGGCGGTCGCGTAAAGGCGCGAGCAATTCGTCATAGAGGCTCTTCAGGTGCGCATTGGTCGATTGAATCAAGGAATCGCGAAAAGCCGAAGCATACTCGGCGCCGAGGCGAAACTTTGAAAGCTGAAACTGCAGCAGACGCAGAACATTTGCGATTCGCGTTGCCAGCGTCACCGGTACGATCTGCAGCTGTTCGTGGCCAAGCAAACAGGCAAGAATGCGGTCGCCGGTTTGGAAGTACTCGACGATAAGCGTTTCCGGCGTGATCGAAGCACGAATCTCATCGATCGAGAGACTCTTACCAGACTGCATTTCTGGCCCGCCTTCTTCCGCAACGCTCGACTCCTGAAGCACGCGAATCAGATCGGTTTCTCGTGCGCGAACCTGCTCTTCCAGGCGTTTGATGTGCTCCGGAGAGCGCTGTTCCGGACGAAGCTGTTCGAGTTCGATCAGGCTGTAGTACCAGTTGAGTTCGTCGCGCAAATTGCGCATACGGCGCACAAGGTCGCTTTGTCCGCTCTCTTCGCCGCTGGAGTACACGGGCTGCAACATTTGATCCATCAGAGTGCGGGATTTGGCTTCTTCGATGTAGCTGAAGGCCTCCGCGAGAGAGTGCGTGCTGTATTGTCCGCGCAGGCACGAATCCACGAGCAGCTCGTAAACCTCAAGACGATTCTTTAGGAAGGCCATCTTGAGTTCCTGGCCTCGCAGATTGCTGCGCAGCATCTCTAATGCTTCACGCGAGGTGCGGAAGCACTCATACGCTTCCTCTCTGTTTCCCGAGGCAGAATGAATCTGACCCATCAGCAGGAAGGACTGATGTCTCAGCATCGGCGCCGGTATATCTTTCAATTTTTCGATGGCGGCACTGCATTCTTTGTGTGCGGTCGCCAGATCGCTGGTGCGTTGCGCGATGCGTGCCAGCAACAGTCTGCAGAGCACCGCTTTTCCAGGCAGCAACGAAGACTCGAAGAACGCGAGCGCCACCTTGGCCAGCCTGCGTGACTCGAACAGACGCGCTTCATTGAACAAAACCAGAGCCTGATAAAGGTCGATTAACGAAGGCCAAACCTGGTTCTTTTCCTTCACGAACATCTCGCGAGAGCGTGTGAAGAGCTTGAGACTCTGAAATGCTTGTCCCTGTTGCCCCATCGCGATCGCTTCAAAGGCCAGACTCTTTGCCGCCTCGTATCCCATGCCCAGCGCTTCAAATTCGGCATAGCCGAGGCGCGCAAGCTCTGCTGCTTCGAGGCTGAGATTCAGCTCTAGATACAGTTCCGAGAGATCAAGGTTGCAAAGACCATAGTGGTAACGGTCTCCAATCTCGTTGCAACGCAGACGCGTTGAGCGGAGCATGTCGATGGCGCGGCTGTATTCGCCGCGAAGAAAATACAAATAGGCAATGTTGTAATCGGCCTGGGCGACCAACAGGGACATGCCGTGCTTTTCACAGTAGTCGCGAGCATGCTGATAGCAATCCAGTGCTTGCTGGAATTCGCCAAGACTGATCAAACAGACCGAAAGATTGCTTAGAACGGCGGCAATTCCTTCGCGGTTTTCGTGACGAATAACTCCGTGATAAGCTCGGCGATAACATTGCAACGCATCCGCGAAACGATCCTGACGGTAATAGACGTTGCCGACATTGATTTCCAACCGCGCAAGCCGCAGCTCGTCGCCGAATTTCGCGAAGATGGTTCGAGCGCGTTCCGCAGCCGAAAAGGCGGCATCATATTGCCCGCTCAGATTCAACGAGAGCACGCAAGCGCTAAGTGTGCGCCCAAGCTCTTCCTCCTGACCCAATAGTTCGAATAATCCAATGGCCTGATTGTGAAGCTCTACGGCCGGCGCGTAACTGCCTAAATGATGTAGCGCGTTAGCCTTCATGCGGATTGCGTGGGCGGTTGCGAGCTGATCGCGCATCGTGTGCGCGATCTCGAGTGCAAGTTCCGAGAGAGCCAGCGATTGTCGAGCGTCGATGCGCAACAACTCCCGAGCTTCATTGGCTAGTTGGATGATGACCTGGAGATTTACCTGTTTGCGATTAAGGGCCAGAAATTCTTCACGCGCACTTTTGTCGGAAAGGTCTTTCAATTGTTGAACGAGCGCCTTCAGATTCTCGACAGGAGCGGTGGCCGCGCTCATTTCCAACCCCTTGAGACAAGCGCCTTTTTCAAACGTTCAAGACATCGGCCACGAATAAATCCAATCGAGCCCGTTGCTAATCCAAGTTCTTTCGCTATCTCGCTGTACGGCCGTGCGGGAGATTCGAAGAAAAGCATGTTGATCATTTCCGCGCAGCGTGTAGTTAATGACGCGATGGCGTCACGGACAATCTGCTCTTGCTGTACTTCCTCGATAAGCGCATCTGCGCCGGAGCCGAGAGGAGCAAGATCATCAGAAATGTCCTCGTCGACAAACCGGCTCTCTTGCTGCCTCAGCCGAGCGCATTTGTGCAGCGTAGCTTGAATCAGCCATTTCGGCAGCGCACGAGGCTCGCGCAGCCGTGCGAGGTCGGCATATAAATCAACACAGACCGACTGAAAAATGTCGTTTGCGTCTTCGCGCGGCAGATTCCATTTGATCGGAATCGAGTAGATCAGCTTTTTGTACTTGTCGATCAGCGCAGACCACGCCTCCTCGTTGCCGGCGAGGCATTCACGGACAAGGCGCTCGTCCGACCAGACCTCGCGCTTCTCGGTCTCGGCTT
>DATLKS010000864.1:0-10699 GCA_035538255.1 Terriglobales bacterium | reverse complement strand
GAAAGTATCGAACGCCAGATTTCGCATCTGGAATCTGTGCCCGGCGCCGATCTTGCGACCAAGCAGCAGCTCTATGAACTGCATCGTCAGGTCGAGTCCTTGCGCGGACAGCTCGATGCAGCGACCTCCGCGTGGCAAAAGACGGAGCTCGCACGCCATCCGCAGCGTCCGTATTTTCTCGACTACGTGGAGCGAGTCTTCTCGGATTGGAGCGAAATTCACGGAGACCGCCGCTTCTCTGATGATCCTGCATTGCTGTGTGGCATGGCTCGATTTCATGGAGAAGAGGTGCTTCTGCTGGGAACTCAGAAAGGTCGAGATGCCAAGCAGCGAGTTCAACGCAACTTCGGCATGGCCAATCCTGAGGGTTACCGGAAGGCGCTGCGCGGGATGAAGCTGGCGGAAAAATTTAAGCGTCCGGTCATCAGCTTCATCGACATTCCCGGCGCTTTTCCCGGATTGGGAGCTGAAGAGCGCGGACAGGGAGAAGCCATCGCCGTGAATCTGCGCGAAATGGCGAGGTTGCACATCCCCACCATTGCCATCATCACTGGAGAAGGAGGCAGCGGCGGAGCGTTGGCAGTTGCCGTCGCCGATCGCGTCCTGATGATGGAGAACTCGATCTACTCGGTGATCTCGCCTGAAGGCTGTGCGTCCATCATGTGGCGCGACGCCACAAAGAAAGAAGTGGCCGCGCAGGCGATGAGGATTACCGCTCCGGATCTGCAGCAGATGAACTGTATCGACGGAGTCGTTCCTGAGCCGGACGGAGGAGCCCATACTGATCCGGACGCCGCTGCGGCTCTGGTCGATGAAGCCCTTCAGCGTCACCTGCGCGAACTGAAGAGCATGCCTTGCGATCATCTGCTCGCAAGCCGCTACAAAAAGTTCCGCAATATCGCCCAGTTCTTCAGCGAGAGCTGATGCCGAAATCAAATACCCAGAAGGCTCAAGGGACAACGAAACTCAGCAGCATCATTGCACATGCCTCTTGCCGCGTGGATCTCGCCGGCAGCACGCTCGATCTCTGGCCTTTGTATCTGTTTCATCCTGGCGCCGTGACGGTGAACTTTGCTGTCAATATTCTCACGCGTTGCCAGATCACGCCTGCAGACGACTCACAGATTCATTTCAAATCGATCGACACAGGACGAGAAGATCACCTTCGCGACTTTGACGAATTCTGCCAGGCAAAAAAAGTCCAGCACGATCTTGCCGCGCATCTGGTCCGGTTTTTCTTGCCAGCCGGCACTCCCCAGGATCGCGGCTTCACGCTGGAGACAAATTCCGAGTCTCCGGCAGGCGCTGGGATCTCCGGATCATCTGCATTGATGGTCGCCACCGTCGCCGCTCTCGCGCGATACACGAATCGCAACATTGATCGAGAAGACATTCGTCAGATCGCACAAAATGTAGAGGCACAGCTCATTCGCGTGCCCACAGGTTGTCAGGATTACTATCCAGCACTCTATGGCGGGGTGAACGCGATCCACCTCGACGTAGACGGCATTCATCGACAATCAATTGCAGTCTCACCCGAAGACATCGAGTCGCGATTCGTGTTGGTGTACACAGGCGCGCCGCGCCAATCAGGGATCAACAACTGGGAGGTTTTCAAGGCGCACATCAATGGCGATAAGCGCGTCTTCCGCAACTTCCAGCAAATCGGCGAGATCGCATGCGCTATGCATGCCGCGCTCGAGTCTGGCGACTGGCCCGAAGTGGCTCGCCTGCTCGGCGAAGAATGGAAGCTGCGGCGCACAAACGCGCCCGGTATCACCACGCCATTAATCGACAAGCTGATTGCTGCAGCGAAGCGCAAGGGCGGACTCGCTGCCAAAGTGTGCGGCGCCGGCGGCGGAGGCTGCTTCGTGCTGTTTGTCCGCGAAGGCAGTCATGATGCCGTCGCTGAAGCCATTCGCAAAAATGGCGGACGTGTTTTGCCCTTTCGCGTGAATCCGGAGGGAGTGACGGTAGTGGGGTAATGAACGGGCTATTTGTAAATCAGATATTTCTGACGAATGGAGTCAAATCCGTCCAACGCCTCGTTCCATTTCGAGGAGATGAATCGTGGATCCACTCCTGCGTTCAGGTCATCCATGGTTTGCTGGTTAGCTACCAGAGTTGCCATTTTGTTCATCTGAAAGTCGTTGGGATATAGCTTATGCAGAGCCGCAGCGAGTTCAATTCCCAATTCGGGCGAGTCGAGCGTCAGCCGGTTTGTGACTACCATGTTTACGCCTCCGCAGAGCTGGTTGGCATACATGGCCGACTTCGGTGTGAAGCTGTACGGAATGAAGCGCACACCTGAGATGTGTCTGTTGTTTAGGTACGAGGCAAGTTCCGGCGACTTGATCCAGGGTGCGCCGATGATTTCGAAGGGCGTATCCGTTCCTCGTCCCACTGAAACGTTCGTTCCTTCAACCAGCGCCACCCCGGGATACAACGTGTTTTCGTTCAAGTCACGCAGGTTTGGCGAGGGATTCACCCAGACCTCGCCAGTGGAGTCGAACCAGTCTCCGCGCTGCCAGCCTTGCATAGCCACGACGGTCAGCTTGGCGCCAAGATGTTGTTCTCCATTAAAGAGCTGTGCAAGTTCGCCGAAGGTCATGCCATGACGGACAGGCAACATGTAATAAGCGACGAAGTTGCGTTTATCCTGATCCACAATGGGGCCCGAAACTGCCGAGCCTGTGATCGGATTCGGCCGGTCCAAAATGATCACCTCAGTCCCTGCTTGGGCGGCGGCTTCGAGGAAGTAACCCATTGTGGTCTCGTAGGTCCAAAAGTGAACGCCGGCATCCTGCAGATCGATAACGACTGCGTCCAGATCCTTCAGTTGTTCGATAGATGGACGTCGCTTCGCATCGGTATCCCCGTAGACGCTGTATACAGGAATGCCAGTCGCGGTGTCCGTGGTATTGCCCACGTCAGTGCTATCGAGCTGCCCGACCGCGCCGTGCTCCGGGGCAAAGAGAGCCGCCAGTTTCAAACCGGGAACTGAGTTCAGAACGTCGATCGTGCGACGGCCGTTCGCATCGAGACCGCTTTGGTTAGTTAACAGCCCAATATTGCGAGCCGGTGCACCCCCGGATGCTGGCTTAAGCTCTGCAAAGTGGTTGGCCTCGAGCACGTCAATGCCATTGAGAACGGTTGCATTGCGATATGCCATGCGCCGGCTGCCGGCGGCGGCTTCGTTGTATCCCGTGATGGAGAGCAAAGGATCTTTTCCGTGAAGCTCCTTGCCCAGGTCCAACACTGTAGCCACCACGTTTGCAACCTTGCTGCGCAATGCCACGACGGAATGTCCTACGCGGGGATGCACGGCATTGGTCAGCAGGATCACATACGTGTTTGTGTACGGGTCGATCCAGATCGACGTGCCGGTAAATCCGGTATGTCCAAACGACCCAAGCGGCATAAGCTCGCCACGGTTGGAAGAAAAGGCTGAGTCGATGTCCCATCCGAGCCCACGCAGGCTGGTGGCATCAGGGGGCTGCTGTGGACGTGTTGCTTTAGTGACAGTCAATACCTTGAGAAACTGCTTGCGCTGCGGTTTGGCATTGATCTCATCGATAAGCGCCTGCGCGTACTTAGAGAGGTCTGCCGCTGTCGAAAACAATCCAGCATGTCCGGCGACTCCGCCCATGCGCCTTGCGGTGGGATCGTGAACAACTCCGCGCAACATCTGGTTGTTTTCGTCATACTCGGACGGAGCGATGCGCCGCCTCCACGCCGCTGGTGGCAGAAACCGCGTTTCGCGCATGCCCAAGGGCTGAAAGACGAACGCATCGGCATACTTATCCAGCGGCATCTTGGTCAGACGTTCGACAAGGAACCCAAGCACTTCGAAATTGATGTCGCTGTAACGGAACATCACGCCGGGAGGAGTAACCAGCTTTGACGCGAAGGCCATCTGTTGCGCGGTTTCGGCGCCAGTCCATGGCGTCTTCAGATCGAGATCTTCGGGCAGCCCCGAAAAGTGGGTGAGTAACTGACGGATCGTGACATCTTGTTTACCATTTTGGGCAAATTCGGGAAGATACGTCGCGACGGGATCGTTCAGGCGGATCTGACCGAGTTCCAGAAGGCGAAGGATGGCCGGAGTCGTGGCTACGACTTTGGTCAGAGAGGCGACATCGAAGATCGTGTCCGCCGTCATCCGCTCTCGCGTAGGCTCGAGCGAACGCATGCCATATGCTTTCTTGTAAACCACTCTTCCATGATGTCCGACGAGCACGACGGCTCCAGGACACTGCTGCTGTTCGATGGCCTCCTCTATGACTGCATCGAGCGGCTTGAATTGAGCAGAGCCGGCCGGTTTTGTAGCTGCGCCGCTCTTAAGCGTGGGTCTCTTCGGTGGAGCGACTTGGCTCTTTTGGGAAAGCGCAGGGGAAACTATCAGGGCAGATAAAAGCAGCAGTGGAAGAGATCGCATACGGGAACTTTTTGATTGTGAGGCATGCATGTGCCGGGCGCAATCCGAGAGTTCCCCCTAAAGTACACGGCCCTGAGGAACTGCGCTAAGCCACTGAGGAGAGTCGGTCTGAAGCTAGTTCGAGAAAAGTATTCGATCCCGCTCTGAATCCGCCGAAGTGGAACCTTCTGACCGGTTCGCAGACGGCGCTTGGGAAGCAGTCCTCCTGGTCAAAGATTCCCCTCCGGAGACGGCAAGCTGCGGATTGTTGGATCATGACCTGGAACAGCCGCGAGAATGGTTCTCCAGAACCGAAGCAGATTGCCGATTATGTGTACTACGAGTTATGGTACAGATGTGATTCCGTTCCGCGTGCAGTTTCGGCCGGGCATTCCCCTTTACGAACAGGTGGTATATGCCGCCATTAAGGCGATGCTTACCGGACGAATGCGGCCCGGCGATTCCTTTCCTTCGGTGCGCACGCTGAGCAGGGAATTGAAAATCAATCCGAACACCGCGCACAAGGTTGTAACGAACCTGATCGCGACCGGCTTATTGGAGAGCCGTCCCGGCTTGGGAACGGTGGTTGCAGTTCTGCCGCCGTCCAGCGCCGTGCAGCGTACGGAGCTGCTTGGGGAACAGATCGAGCAGATAGCAGTCGAGGCACGCAGGTTAGGAGTCGGTCTGGAAGAAGTGTTAGAGTCCGTTGCTCAGCACTGGAAGAAACTCGGCGGTGATTCGGATCGAGGAGGACGCGGGCGCAGATGAACGGGGCAAATACGATTCGCACAGAAGCACTCAGCAAACGCTTCCGCCGCCTCTGGGCGCTACAGAACCTGAATCTGGAGGTTCCGGCAGGCGCGATCTACGCTCTCGTCGGGCCGAATGGCGCGGGTAAGACAACGCTAATCAAAATTCTGATGAACATCGTCAGAGCCAGCTCAGGAAGCGCTACTGTTTTGGGAGTCCCGTCTACCAGCATCGCCGGACACGCGTTCACAAATATCGGATACATGTCAGAGAACCAGGAATTACCGGAATGGATGCGCGTCGGCCAGTTTCTTCGATATGTTGCTGCCTTCTATCCGACCTGGGATAAGAACCTCGAGAGTGAGTTAGTCAAACAATTCGATCTACCGCTCGATCGTAAGCTCAAGCATCTTTCTCGCGGCATGCGGATGAAAGCAGCTCTAGCCAGCGCCCTGGCATTTCATCCGAAGGCGATCATTCTTGACGAGCCTTTTACGGGACTCGACCCACTTGTCCGCGATCAACTTATTGAAAGCCTGCTGGAGCGAGCATCTGAGGCTACGCTCTTCATCTCTTCACACGATCTCGCGGAGATCGAAAGCTTTTCCAGCCACGTTGGCTATCTCGAGCAAGGGCACTTGAGGTTCTCCGAGGAACTGAGCTCCCTTACTGACAGATTCCGTGAAGTTGAAGTGGTGCGCGATGCGGCGGCCCCGCTCCCGACAACCACACCCGACTCCTGGATGCAAGTGACGGATTCGCCTGCAGTCGTGCGCTTTATCGAGACGCGATTCAATTCCGACCGCACGGATTCTGATATTCGTAACGTTTTTGGCCGCGTACGCGATGTAACCTTCGCGCCCATGTCGCTGCGCTCCATCTTTCTTGCCATGGCGAAGTCTGCAGGAGGTCCAGGCCGATGAATCAGGCGTTCCACATTTTTCGCAAAGATGTCCGGCACTTCTGGAAAGAGATCATCCTGTCGTGGGGTCTTCTCGGGTTGTTTGTCTATCAAGCCGCTCATAAACGCGGCGGAAGCGATGCGGCATACCTTGGAGCAGGATTGTTTTGGCAATTAAGTGCTGAATTTGTTGGTCTGCTTCTGATCCTAAGCTGGTGGACCCTGATAGTCCGCCTCATTCATGATGAGAGCCTGGCGGGAGATCGCCAGTTCTGGGTGACACGTCCATACCGCTGGCCGCAACTGCTTGCGGAAAAGATCCTGTTTATTGTGCTTTACATCAACCTTCCGTTGCTGGTCGGGCAGGTAGCGATCCTGAAGCTTACGGGATTCCCGGCGCTCACTTATTTGGGCGGCTTGCTTACCATGCAAGCGACAATCACCATGATCTTTCTTCTGCCTGTGTTTCTGCTGGCTGTTGTGAGTGCCAGATTCGTACAGGTGATCGTCGCCGGGTTCGCCGCCGTGCTCTATTTATCCGTTCACTCCTTCATGATTGAGAAAATTCCCAACTCATCGATGCAGCATGCTGCGAGCGTGCTGGACACGTTATTCACGATTATCGCCATCTGCGCTGTATTGACGGTGATTTTTCTTCAGTATGGCCGGCGTCAAACTCTGATTTCGCGGAGCATAATTGGTGCGACTGCACTACTAATGACACTGTTCGCTGCGATTACGCCCTATGAGTCATTGATCGCCAGAGAGTTTCCTAGAACGGGGGAGAACAATCCGCTTCGCATTGCGCTCGATACGCGAACGCCTGAAAAGCCATTCATTCCCCCGAGGCCTCCGCGAGAGCAAAAAACCGAAAAGAAGATAAGCATCGCGATTCCTCTGCTTTCCTCCACCAGCGGCGCGGACATCGTGGCTATCCGGGGCATGCGCTTCAGTTTCGATCTGCCGAAGGGCAGAGCTTGGCGATCGAATTGGCAGGGGCAGTACGGCATCGTTCTGCTGCCCGATTCGCCTGAATATGCGAGCTTTCAAATACCGAAAGAAATATTCAATTCAATGAGCTCCACATCGGTGGATATCAAGTTGGAGCTTGCATTAGCACTGTATCGCCGTGGCAGAAATCAGTGGCAGATACGCGCAGAAGACGAAGACTTTCCTGCTCCTCAGCTTGGGATATGCAAGGGCGTTCAGTATCCGACACAAGGATTCCAGTGCCGAGCTCCTTTGCAGGGTCCCGGTCTGATGCTTGCGAGCGTGGAGTCTTCTCAGAGCACCTGCCCTGTTTCCAACGAGAAATCCAGCGAGCCAGCTCCAAACATAACGGCCTACTTTTGGAGCTTGTCTGAGACCATGGGATACGGCGCAATTATTGATCCGATTGTGGACGAATCAATTTACTTCAGCCCGGTAAATTTGAAGAGAACGGAAGATCTGTCGAGAATAAGTCCCCGCATTTGCCCGGGCACACAAATCGACTTTACTTCTGTGGAGTTCGTGCGCCATACCAGTATGATTGCTACTCTGAATAGCATTCGATTGCGAGATTATCGACAGAGCGGCGGCTCCGTCGGATTTGGCGGGGCTGTCTTAGTGGCGCGCTGAACTGGTCGCAACCCGAGTGCTTCCATTCAAGGGGATTGATTTGGATTATGCAGCCGTTTGCATTGCTTTGTTTTTTCTAAGTGACCAGGTTTTTACAAGCGTCACACAAACCGCAGTCACCACAGTTCCGACAACAATCGCCACCACGTATGCGAGTCGCTGATCGACGACTGGCAGCACGATCGGGCCGCCATGTGGAGCGTGATCGCCGACGTGACCCATCATCGCAAGTACCGCCGCGATCATAGACCCGAACACTATGCACGGAATTACGCGCAGCGGATCCGCGGCAGCGAAGGGAATCGCGCCCTCGGTAATGCCGATTAGACCCATCGCCAGTCCCGCGATGCCTGCTTCCTGTTCCTCCGCAGTCCAGAGTTGCTTGCGGATTAGAGTCGCCAATCCCATCCCTAGAGGCGGAGTGCAGATAGCTGCAGCGCAGGCTCCCATGATTCGATAATCGCCCTGCTGAATCATGGCGGCGCCAAAGAAGAATGCTGCTTTGTTTACGGGACCGCCCATATCAAAGGCGATCATAGCGCCGAGTAGCATCGCCAGGACCATGCTGTTGCCTGCGCTCATGCTCCTCAGCGCGGAGTTCGCCGAGGTCATGAGGTGCGCAATGGGAATCCCGAGCAGCTTCAGCATGATTATTCCAATGAACCCAGCCGACAAGATTGGAATGATCAGGATCGGCATCACCGGACGAATGAATCTCGGCGCAGGTATCTTCTTTATGAGCTGCACTACATAGCCTGCGAGTAAGCCGGCCAAGATCGCTCCGAGAAAGCCGGCATTCACCTGGCCTGACAGATATCCCCCAATGAATCCGGGCACCAGTCCGGGTTTACCCGCAATGGAATATGCGATGTAGCCGGCTAGCACTGGAAGCATCAACATGAAAGACGTCGTTCCAATATCCAAAATGAGCTTCAATCGAGGCGCGTGCGAAAAGTCAGGTCCCGTTGCGGACATCGGCGCAAACGCAATTGCGGCGGCAATCAGAATCCCGCCGCATGCGATGAAAGGTATTGCAAATGACACCCCGGTTAATAAGTGCTGCCGTAATTTCCTGAGAAACTCAACCATGAGCTAGGCCGTCGGGACTGGATTTGCTTCCGAAACGCACATGCAAAGGTATGACAATCTTCGCGATTCGTCACTACTTTCACCCGAAATAAGGGGAGAAGTGCTCAATGGAGGTCCTGATTCAGTTTTTCAGTTCATCGCGGAAGGCTTCGGCCCGTCACATTTTCTTAACTGCTGAGTCTGAAATAAGGGTGGACAACATCTGTTGAGTTGCACTAGCGTAACAATCCGTGCGACAGCCGCCTCGTGAATCCAGCGTCTCTGAAAACGGCGCTACACGGATTATCATTTCCAGCCTTGACCAGCATCTGCATCGTACGCGCACGCGGCGGGTCTACTTCGCCGAGGATACTGTCATTCCCCCGGTTTTAGCCTATGTCACGCACTTTCCACGGCTTTATGTTCCTCTTTCGGGAATGCAGGCGATGGAAGTTGCGCAGAGTGGCCGGTCTTGTACCATCCATACGAAGCCTGGCGACGTGGTCTTTGTTCCTGACAATGCCTGGGATAAACCGGAGTGGTCGAGCTCGATCCAGGTGCTTACCTTCTTATTTGGCGCAAAGCAGATCGGAATCAGCCTCGTAGAACACAAAGGGGGATCGGAGACGCCCGTAAGCGTGGTGAAGACACACATCCACGGTGCCCGCGACGGACTGACCCACAACCTGCTTTCAGCATTGATGACATTTGCTGCCGACCGTAGCACCGGGCCTCTTTCGCACCTACTCACCGAGTCGCTGCTTCACTCCTGTTTGCGGCTGTTGAGGAACAGTCCATCGCATCACTCGCGGAAAGCGGCGCGTACTTACGAATCGATTTGCCTTTATATTCAGGAGAACTTTCAGCACCCTCTCAGCCGTGAGAGCGTTGCCGAGCACTTTGGTCTTGCCCCTAATCATATTTCCCGGCTATTTCGGCACGAAGGACTCATGCGCTTCAACGATTACCTGAATCTGGTTCGCATCAATCGCGCGAAATTCATGCTGCGCAACTACAACATGACGTTGAAGGAAGTCGCGGCAAAATGCGGCTACAGCGAGGTCGCATACTTCTGCCGCTTATTTAAACGGATTCACAACGAAACCCCCAGTCAATATCGGACGTCGCAGAACGCCGGTGAAAGAACTGAATCGACAGAGCTGGCTGCGCTGCATACGTGGTCTGAAGAAGCTCGCATCGAAGCCTAGCTCCGGCATCGCAAAGTTGCATTCAACTAACCATTCTCAGGTACCGAGCGATTCCATGGGCCTCGGTGAGCGCCCCGTTCAACGCTGAGACCGAAAGCCACGGGTGCGTCGTGGTCGCGATAATTTCGAACGCAACTTCATCCGTGTTGTTGACATCCTACAACAAAGAGCTTAGCTTGTTGTAGGTTGCCGACATCAATGCCAGCTGACAAACCCAAGATTGATCTTCTGCAAGGCACGCTGGATCTTCTGATCCTACGGGCACTCAGAGCTGAAGCCATGCATGGATGGGCAATCTCTGAGCGCATCCAGCAGATATCGCAAGATGTTTTGCAGGTGAACCAAGGTTCGTTGTATCCAGCTCTTCACCGTCTTGAGCACCGTGGCTGGATCAAAGCGGAATGGGGGATTTCCGAATTGGGACGCCGCGCCCGCTTTTACTCGCTCACTGCTGCCGGACGCAAGCAGCTCGAAGTCGAATCCGAAAACTGGAACCGCATCACCGACGCGATCGCGAGGGTGCTAAGGATGGCCTGATATGCATTGGCGTGACGCTCTTCTTCGATTACGCGCTCTGTTCTTCCATAGTCAGATGGATAAAGAACTGAGCGAAGAACTGCAATTCCATCTGGAGATGCAGGCGGCAAAAAATCAAGCCGGCAATCTTGATCCCACCAAGGCGCGCCGCCAGGCTAGGCTACAGTTCGGCGGCATAGAGCGCGTTTCGGAAGAATG
>DATLKS010000863.1:0-4195 GCA_035538255.1 Terriglobales bacterium | reverse complement strand
ATGGACGGCATGAAGGCGGCAGGCTACTCTGGCACTCCCCTTTACAAAAAGCTTGGTATAAAACCTGGACACAAAGCGTGGTTCTCGGGATTCCCGCACGGATACGAATCCGAACTACAAAAGACCGGGAGCTTCCAAACTGTCGGCAAACTCACCAAAGACTTAGATTTCCTGCACCTGTTCACCAGTAGCCGAGCAGAACTGACCCAGGCTTTGCCAAAGCTGAGCAGAGCCTTGAAAGCGGATGGAATTCTTTGGATCTCATGGCCCAAAAAGTCATCCGGAGTGAAAACAGACCTCGACGAGAACGTTGTGCGCGAGATTGGATTAAAAGCAGGGCTCGTGGACGTAAAGGTTTGCGCGGTCGATGAAACCTGGTCTGGCCTGAAGTTCGTCTTTCGTCTCAAAGACCGCTGACGAGCGGAAATGAACTACGGATTTAGAATGGCGTAGGAGCAATCATGGAAATCGCAACATTCGGAGCTGGATGCTTCTGGGGAGTGGAAGAAGCATTTCGGCAAATCCCCGGAGTCATCGATACCTGAGAATCCCACTTACCAGGACGTCTGCACTGACGAGACCGGCCACGCTGAGGTCGTGCAGGTTACGTATGATCCGGCGAAGGTCAGTTATGAGCAGTTGCTCGACGCCTTCTGGTCGGCGCATGATCCAACGACCTTAAATCGCCAAGGTCCAGACATTGGAACCCAATATCGTTCGGCAATCTTCTTCCATTCCCCGGAACAGGAGCGGCTCGCGCGCACGTCTGCAGAGAATTCGCAAGCGAAGTTCCGCGGACCAATTGTGACCGAGATCACTCGTGCTTCTACGTTTTACCCCGCGGAGGAGTATCACCAGAAATATCTGGCGAAACGTGGAATGAATCACTGTCACATCTAGCTCTTTGCGACTTGGTGCTGGCTGTTAGCCGCGGTTGGGTTCGGAAAGGCAATCATGACGTCAGGCTGCGTTCGTTATGATTCAGCGGCGGCTCTCATTAGCCGGTCCCGCAAAGCCAAACCAATTCCCTCTTCAGGCGGCAGCGGGCACAGGATTACACTAACGCCCGGCTTATCGAGAGAGCGCAGGCCAACAAAGAGATTGCGAGCAAGCTGAGGCCAGTCTTTCCAAACACCCCAGTCGAACAAGACCATACCGCCGCCGGATAGCGCCTTCTCTCCCAGCCACTGGTCTGGCGCCATAACACCCACGTAGCTGCCGCGGTCGCCTTCGGAAGCAACGTGCTTCTGTACAGCCTGCAGCAGTGCCTCACGCGTACCTTCAACCAGTAACAGCTTCGCAGTCGGCGCGTAGTGCCGCGTGGCCAACCCAGGCGAGGCGAGCGCACCAGGCGGCTGATCGGGTGACGGCGAATAAATCTCCACGGAACCGATAACAGCTTCGACTTGTTCGCGAGTGATTCCACCTGGCCGGAGTATCAAAGCAGGTGTGCACAGAGCATCAATAATAGTTGATTCCAACCCGATGTTGGTCGGCCCTGCATCGAGCACTGCTTCGATACGGCCGTCGAGATCCCGCAGCACATGATCCGCAGTAGTTGGACTGATCCTTCCAAATCGATTCGCGCTGGGCGCAGCGAGCGGCAGATTGGCAGCGGCGATCAGTGCCCGCGCAACCGGATGCTCAGGCATGCGCACTGCAACAGTATCGCGATTCGCCGTCACGGTTGGCGGAAGTTGACGCGAACGCGGAAGCAGCAACGTAAGTGGTCCAGGCCAGAACCGTTCTCCGAGTATTTGCGCCTGTTGGGGAAAATCTGATGCGACTCTGGAGATCATCTCCAGGCTGGAGACGTGGACGATGAGCGGATCCCAGGAGGGACGGTCCTTTGCCTCGAAAATTCTTTCCACCGCCGTGGGATCGAGTGCGTTCGCAGCTAGACCATAAACGGTCTCGGTGGGCATGGCGACCAGTCCGCCGCGCCTTATGATAGCTGCGCATTCTGAGATCGCAGGATCGGCAGCCTCGAAGTCTTCCTGGCCAATTGTGAGGCGAAGCGTCTCCACTCAGAGAAGATACACAAACACAGCTGTGGAGGCGCAAATGTGCACTGGTAGACCTATGAGTACGCGTCGAGATCGAGGTAAGGTTAAGACATTTCTATCGAGACATTTCTATCGAGACCTCATGCACCGGTGGCGCACCACAGAGCATGAAAATGGGTATCAAATGGGCAGGAACAGAGAACGCGGATCAGTCTCTGTGTTACAAGCATTCGTGCAAAGCGATTGCTTGAAGGTCGGTCGTAACCTGTGACGACGTAGATCCCGCTATCGAGACTGACCCGCGTCGGTAAAGGTACCACATTTGGTCGCTCCCAGAAATGGGAAGGACGCGTAGCAGTATCTGTAACAGACCTCGGCGCAGCAATCGCCTCGCAAGAAGGAGGCGTTATGCAAACGCTGGTGGAATGTGGTTCTGGACTGGATGTGCATCAGGCCACCGTAGTGGCTTGCTTGTTAAAAGTGCAGAAGGACGGAAGCGTGCAGCAGCAGAAGCGAACCTTCGGCACCACCACGCGAGAGCTGCTAGGGCTCCGCGACTGGTTGCTCTCGCAAGGCTGTACCCATTTGGCGATGGAAAGTACGGGCGTGTATTGGAAGCCGGTTTACGCGGTTTTGGAAGGACAGTTAGAGATCGTAGTAGCCATGCCCAGCACGTGAAAAAGGTTGCGGGACGCAAGACCGACGTCAAGGACGCGGAATGGCTGGCGGATTTGCTCTGCCATGAGCTGCTGCGCCCCAGCTTCGTTCCGCCGAAACCCATCCGCGAACTTCGCGACTTGACCCGCTATCGGCGCAAGCTGGTGCAAAGCCAAGCCGCCGAGCGCAACCGACTGCTGAAGCTCCTGGAGTCAGCCAACATCAAGTTGGCCAGCGTGGCCACTGATGTGTTCGGGATCTCGGGGCGCTTGATGCTGCGCGCTCTGATCGAGGACAAGGCCAGCCCGCGGGAGATGGCTGAGTTGGCCAAGAAGAAGCTGCGCAGCAAGATTCCCGAACTGGAACTGGCCCTGGAAGGACGAGTCGAAGAACATCATCGTTTCCTGCTGAAATTGCAGCTGGATCGGCTGGAATCGGTGGAGAAGGATCTTGAGGTACTCGAGCAACGCATCCAGCAGAAGCTGGAGCCCTATGCAGCGCAGCTGGCATTGCTGGATGAAATCCCAGGCGTGGACTGGACCCTAGCTGCGGTCATCATCGCGGAACTCGGTATAAACATGGGCGTGTTCGAGAATGTCTCGCAGCTGGCTTCCTGGGCCGGAGTTTGTCCGGGGAACAACGAATCGGCGGGCAAGCGCAAGAGCAGTCGCATCCCGAAAGGCAATGTGTATCTGAAGACCGCCTTAGTCGAGGCTGCTCACTCCGCAGCCAGAGCCAAGGGTACCTACCTGCGAGACAAGTTCTACCGTCTTAAAGCCCGACGCGGGTACAAGCGTGCTGCCGTCGCAATCGCCCACAAGATCCTGGTGGCCATCTATCACATGCTCTCCCAGCAAGTCTCCTACAACGATCTTGGGGATCTCTACTTGGACAAGCTAAACAAGCATCACCTCACTCGCAATTTGGTTCATCGCTTGGAACGTCTCGGCTACAGCGTGACGTTAAGTCTTCAGGAGAAGGCCGCATAGCTGCAGCCAAAAGAAATTTTCGTAGCAGCTACGGCGATGAGGTACAGCGACGTTGACATTGTGCCTGTACTCCTCTAGCATCTGCGTTCAATTGCGCCTGCATCAGAAACAGTCTGCGGAGCCGATTTGTGATCAAACTCGACATCATCAATGAAGTGGTGAATAAGACGGGCATCACCAAGACCAAAGCCGAAATGGCTGTCGAGACGGTTTTCGAAAGCATGAAGAAAGCCTTGTCGCAGGGAGATCGTATCGAGCTGCGGGGTTTCGGGGTGTTCAACGTTCGTCCCCGTAAAACCGGCATTGGACGCAATCCGCGCACTGGCGCCGAAGTCAGCATCCCGCCTGGAAAGGCTGTTCGCTTTAAACCTGGCAAAGAGCTCCAGTCCATCGAATAGGGATCGAATGGAACAGGAGAGTAGCCGATAGACCTGCGATGCCGGCGTGCCATCCGTTAGGCAGAGCCTTTTTAAGACGAATCTTGCCAATCTTCAAATCGCATTCGGATTAAATAATTCCGAAGCACTCAAAGCCTGCATGAGC
>DATLKS010000862.1:0-2129 GCA_035538255.1 Terriglobales bacterium | reverse complement strand
GTCTGTTCGTAAATACTTGAGACTCGTGACAAGTTCACCGGACCAGGCGTACGGAACACCTGCCATTCCTCAAGCCCAAAGTTGCCGCGCAACCGTTCTACGATCTCGGCTGCTGCTCCGTCGTCGATCTCCAGGCGAACTGCATCTCCCTTGCGCCGGTTATGCAATTCGGTGCGAACCGACTCCAGCAGATTGCGCGATTCTTCCTCCTGCAAATAAAGATTGCTGTTGCGAGTCACGCGGAATGCCGCCGCCGAGATGATCTCGTAGCCGCGGTACATTTTGGTGGCGTGCGCCGCCACCAGATCTGCGAGGAAGACGTAATCGTGCGTGCCTTCGTCGGACGGTACGCGCAGGATGCGCGGCAATGATCGCGGCACCGTGATTACGCCCATGTACACCGCCGAAGAACGCCGCCGTCGCCGTAACAAAAATGCTAGACAAAGCGCCTTGTTAACCACCCGCGGAAATGGATGTGCTGGATCGATAGTGATGGGCGTGAGCAGCGGATCCACTTCGCGCTCACAATAATCTTCAAGAAAATCGGCAGCGTTGGTGTCCAACTCGCTCAAAGCGAGAATGCGGATGCCGTTCTCTAACAGCGCCGGCCGCAGGCGGTCATTCCAGGTCGAGTACTGCGCATCGACAAATTGCCTTGTTTCCTTGACGACAGTTTGAAGTTCCTGCTCGGGAGGGATTCCATCCGGCCCTGGCACCGTGTAGCCGTCTTCAATCCGCTGCAGCAGTCCCGCCAAGCGAACCTCGAAGAATTCGTCCAGATTGGAAGCCGTGATGCTGAGAAACTTTACTCGCTCCAGCAGCGGATTCGACTCGTCCTCAGCCTCTTCGAGCACACGCTGATTGAACTTCAGCCACGAGAGTTCCCGGTTGAGGAAGTACTCAGGTTTGTCCGTAGAAAGGGGCGGCATTTTCGGCCTAAAGGCGGGGAGAAACGCCAGTGCGGCTAACAAGAGTGTACCGCAGCCCAAGCGGCAGGGAAATTAAGGACAGGACGAAACCAGCGGTTCACAATCAATTGAAAGTAAATGAATTGAACAGGTCGATCCCGCGACAAGCCCTATTATCAGGGCAATGTTGCTGCCCAGTCGGAGCCACGATGTCTGAAAGCGCAGCACAAAGTGTTGGGTCAGACGAAACGATTCGAGTGCCGGAGGCACGGCACCGATCTCGCGACAAGCAGAGGGAATGTCGCTCCGGCGCAAGCAACTCGGCCAGCAGCGAGCAGCCAGTAGCTAGTAGCTGCTTTGCGTCAGCACGACCACGCGATCAACCTCGCGCTTTGTCGGAGGGACACTCAGAACCAGTCCTTTACTGTCCTGCGTAAACTGCACGGCAGAGCCACCCAGTAGAAGCTGCGCACTGCTCACCCTCCTCGGCATCGGAGGCAGCGCCAGCAGCGGCGCGTTCCAATTCAGGACATGGACAAAAACCTTATCGCCCTTCTGCGTCGTCACACCCCATTCTCCCGGCGGGACCGGTCCACCGCGGGTGCCGTAAATCGCTTCTCCGTATCGTGAGAGCCAATCACCGACCGCGTGCAGACGATCGACGAACTCCTGCTGGATCTCTCCGTTCGGCGTTGGTCCGATATTGAGCAGGAAGTTCGAATTGTTGCCGGCAGCGCGCACCAGCATCTCTTCTACTTTTTCCGGACTCTTGTAGTTGCTGTCTCCGATATTGAAACCCCACGAATCGTTCAGCGTATTGCTGCTCTCGAGCGGCAGACTGTTATTTATAAATGTCGTATTGAATCCGGCGGTATTCTGGCCGGGCAGGTCTCTCTCGAAGGTCTGCACATCTTCTCCCGGCTTTGGCGCCTGATGGTGGTTCGGAATAATGAGCGCCGCGGGTTGAAGTTGGTGAATGAGCGCATAGGTTTTTGCGAGCTGCCAATCCGCATCGGGCTTGTCCCACATGCCATCGAACCAGATGCCGCCAATCGGCCCGTAGTTCGTAAGCAATTCGCGCAGTTGCCCATTCATGTAATCGTTGATGTAGGCATTCCAATCTCCGCGGTCAGGGCGCCCGTTGTCCCACGGCCCGCGATCGGTTGACGTCCTGCCGCGCGGATAGTAGTCAGGATGATGCCAATCAAGCTGCGAATAATA
>DATLKS010000861.1:0-1777 GCA_035538255.1 Terriglobales bacterium | reverse complement strand
CTAAGTCCTTGAGAAGTCGTGAGAGACGTGTGAATCGCGGGTTGGAATCGTGGGTTCAACGGGCCTCCTTCGCCAGATCGTACGGCTGGTTCGCTGGTTCGCAGCCTTTGGAATTCCCGTTTCAAAGTCGCGTATGCGGCAACCGCAAAATTAGGCGCGCGTTTTCCTGATGAACCTCCCCAGTAGCGTATGCGGCGGTCAAGCAGCGTGATGAGCTTAGCTCTTTTGAAAGGCGCGGATGGACTATTCCAACCGGGCATTCAAGTTCTCGCCGATCTTCATCGTTCACCAACCAAAGTGCTTACATCGAGTTCGAGCAGACAGTCCTGCAGAGTAGATGGGAACGTGCAGGCGGTCGGCAACATTGATCTCTACGCCGCGTTCCGCTCTATTGAGATTTGGAGAACCGAGGGAGGCTGCACTAATTGGGCGAGAGGAATGGGTTTTTCTAAGACCGCGTCAGCATCGGGCAGCATCTTCCGTGCAGCTTCCGCGTCTCCTGATACCACGATGACAGACAGTCGCGGTTCGGCACTTCTTCAGGACCGACACCAGCACTGGCCCGGCTCCGTGGACTGGAATGGTATCTCTTAGGCTAGCAGGAGCGCTTTGGGATTCTTTTTCGCGATCACCAGAAGCTTGAGCGCTGCGTGCTGCGGCCGGCGGGTTCCTTGTTCCCAGCTGCGCACCGCGTTGGTGCTGACGTTGAGGTAGGAGGCAAAAACAGCCTGGCTGGCGTTGAGCATTTTCCTTATGCGCCGAATTTCTCGCGGCGAAACCAGTTTTGGCGGCGAAGGCAACTGAGTGACTCGCAGATTCACCGCGCCACCTTGCTCGTAGGCCAAGGCGTCCTGCATAGCCTCTTTCATGTCCTCGAAGATACTCACTTTGACTTTCTTCGGCATTTTAAGCTCCCGATTCCTTCTTAATCTGGGCCGCCCATATTCGTATCTGGCCGCGCTGCTCCTCGGTCGCATCTTCCTGCTCATTCTTATCGAGCAAGAAGAGCAGATGAATATGCTGGCGCTTCTCTAAGAACAAATACAAATAGCGAAATCCGCCACGTTTTCCCTTTCCACGACCCGGATTCGCTATGCGCCCCTTGCGAATTCCACCTAAACCGGGAATCATCGATCCGCGCTCCGGATCTTTCTGCAGGTCTGCCTGAATCGTTTGGAGGACTTTGTCAGCGCTGTCTTCAGCCAATTGGTGTAGCCTCCGAGTGAATGCGCGCGACTCGATGAACTCCACGGAGTGATACTACCACATTGTGGTACACATATCAAGGCCAAAGAGGTCAGAAAGCTCGGGATGAATCGACACGCATTTCTCAATCTTTGTGTTACACATATATCATTATCTGGAATGACAGTACCGAACAAACGCGCAACTCGAGCAGAAGACCAACTCGGCAACACCGAAGTTCCATGGCTGCTGCTGGTGTTTAGTCTCCCAGCGAAGCAGGCCAGCCGCCGCGTTGAGGTGTGGAGAAAACTGAAGCAGTACGGTGCCCTGTCTCTGCCCAGCTCTGGGTATGTGCTGCCGAATACTTCGGGAAGCCATGAGCGCTTCGAATGGCTAGCTGCGGCGATCCGAAAATACAGAGGGCAAGCGTCCGTCATTAAGGTAAATGCGATTGACGATCAACCTTCAACGCAATTGCGGCAAAAATTCCTCGAGGCCAGATCGCAGGACTACGAAGAACTCCTTCAAGAACTCCGGAAGAAATCGAGCGCGAAGCGTAGCTCCGGCGAGTTGGCGCGATTGCGGAGGCGAT
>DATLKS010000860.1:0-12237 GCA_035538255.1 Terriglobales bacterium | reverse complement strand
CGGCTCTTGTTGAGGGAAACACGTTTCGAGATCTCGCTCAACTGCAGTTCTTCTCCATCTTGAAAGACTTCGAGGACATCGAGTGCCTTGATAACGGCTTCGACCACGTACTTGTCGTCGGACTCTTTAGGAAGCTTCATAGCGATTTCGACTCACAAAACAAAATTCCATTCCGCGAAGTGCGAACAGCATTCTCAGAGATGCCGCTGCCATTGTCAAATCTCGGGCCGTTTTTATATGTGCTCCCTGGAAACCCTATCCGGCGAATACTCGTACTCGTGTTTTGCACAGTGAAATGGGCAACGGCCTAAATGCAGGACTTTCCTGCTCCCGCTTTTCATAACATCTGAGCTTTTGTTTTACTAACTGCTTCGAGCCGTACAGCTCACCCGCTGTCGCCGGCTTAGAAACACCGACATGCGACTGATAAGCTTTCGAAAGACTGGACATAGCGGAGCCGGCATTCTCACTGGAAGCGGCTTTTTCCCACTGCACAGCCTCGGTTACGACGATGCTCTGTCATTCATTGCTGCCGGACCAGAAGTGCGCGAGCGCGTTGAGCATCTGACTAATAGCGCTTCCACGCGGGACCTGTTGCCACTCGATTCTGTCCGGCTGACTGCGCCCATTCCTCGTCCTCCGAAAATTCTCTGCATTGGACTTAACTATCGCGATCACGCGATCGAATCGAAAATGGAAATACCTTCGGTGCCGACAGTGTTCGCGAAGTTCTCTAATGCGGTAATCGGTCCGAATGATCCGATCGTTTTATCTGCGGCGACGCAGAAACCGGACTACGAAGCGGAATTTGCCGTGGTCATCGGCAAGAAGGCAAAGCGAATAGCAAGCTCCGCATGGAGAGACTACGTATTCGGCTACACGATCTTGAACGACGTCAGCGCGCGCGACGTGCAACTCGGGACGTCGCAGTGGACAGTCGGCAAGAGCTTCGACACGTTTGCCCCAATCGGCCCTCACATCGTCACAGCGGATGAGATTCCTGATCCGCATGTGCTGGATATTCGGCTCAGCATCGGAGGAGAGACGCTGCAGCATTCCAATACGCGCGAGCTAATTTTCAAAGTTCCAGACCTTATTGAATACCTCTCGCGTGCGATGACGCTTGAACCCGGCGACATTATTAGTACGGGAACACCTGCGGGCGTGGGTCTCGGACGCAATCCACAGCGTTGGCTTCGTCCAGGAGAGGAAGTGGTAATCGAAATCGAGAAGATTGGAACGCTGAGAAATCCGGTGATCGCCGAGCAGAGCGGCAATTGAAAGTCATGAGCGGATTTCCGACTGCCCACTATCCTACGGTAACTCGCCGACGCTTCTGTCGTAGTGCTCTCAGTGCTGCCACTGGACTCGCCGTCGCAAAACTGCTTTCTGCGACTGATTCTGCTAACGATGCCGATCTGGATCTGGCGAGCTTCGAGCGCGCGCGAGTTCTTGCCGCAGCGAAGCAATACTTACGAGAGCAGCCAGTCACGCTGACGAACTTCTCAAGTCCGCGCAGCGCCGGCGGCAAGCACGACTACTTCTCTGAAGGCGATTATTGGTGGCCCGATCCGAAGGATCCAGACGGTCCCTACATTCAGCGCGATGGCATGTCGAATCCGGATAATTTCGTCGCGCATCGACACGCATTGATTCGTCTTGGGGTGCAGGTACCGGCCCTCACTGCCGCCTGCCTGCTTACGCGGAATAAGGAATACTCCACCCACGCCGTAAAGCATCTGCGTGCATGGTTCCTCGATCCGGAAACGTTGATGAATCCTAATCTTCAGTACGCGCAGGCGATTCACGGGCGTACGACCGGGCGCGGCACCGGCATTATCGACACCATCCATCTCGTCGAAGTGGCTCGCTCAATTCCCTTTCTGATCGAATCGAAGGCACTCAGTCCCGCAGAATTCGAGGCACTGAGGAAGTGGTTTGCTCAATATCTGGAGTGGATGACGACCTCGAAGAATGGCCAAGACGAAAAAGATGCCAAGAACAATCATGGCACCTGGTGGGTCACTCAGGTAGCACAGTTCGCAACATTTACGGAAAACCAGAAGCTCACGACATTTTGCGCCGATCGTTTCAAAACGGTACTCGTTCCGCATCAGATCGCTCCAGACGGAAGTCTGCCCGAAGAACTTCGGCGCACGAAACCTTACAACTACTGCCTCTTCAACCTTTCAGGATTGGCAACCATTTGCCAGGCGCTCAGCACGCCGCAGGACAGTTTGTTTACGTTCTCTTTGCCCGATGGACGCGGTTTTGGGAAATCGATGGCATGGGTGTTTCCCTACATTGCAAATAAGTCTTCCTGGCCATATAGGCCGGACGTTGAATACTTTCAGTATTGGCCAATCCGCCAGCCGGATCTTCTTTTCGCCGGTTTGGCATTCTCAAATCAGGATTACGTTCAGACCTGGAAGCATTTGCCTCCTGAACCGCAGGTCGAAGAGATTATTCGCAATAACCCGATTCGTCAGCCGCTGCTGTGGGTTAAAACCTCCCGTCAATGACGCCATGTAGAAGATGGTGTTGTGGCCAGGCGGCAACCATCTATCATTAGCGTAGTCCAACTAACGTAGGCTGGCATTCCCGAGCTGCACACTGTGAGCACCCAGATGAGCTCCACTCTGGTTCGAACGCGGCATGATCTTCTCGCGCAGTTCGAGTTCGCTGCGCGCACGGCGTATGCAACTGTGGAGTTCGTGCCATCTTCTGCTGTGGCGCTTGCCGCTGCCGTTGGGAGAGTAGCGCATGGACGCATTGCGATTGCGGAACCCCTCGACATAGCGCATGAGTTATTTGCCGAACTGCGCCGAATGCCCGGAATTGTGACCAGACGGTCGAAAGCTGAACTTGCTTCTTGTGACGCAGGCATCACCGATGCATTCGCGGGAGTGGCGCGTACCGGCTCGGTTTGCGTGACGGTAGATCACGAATACGCCGGCGCGATCAGCCTGCTCTCGCGGCTACACATTGCTGTTCTATCCGCCGAAACGATCGTTGAGCGTCCTGCCGATCTCTTTCGTCCAGATCGCCTCGCCGGAAAAGGATTGACTCGCAACTTTGTCTTTGTCACCGGCCCCAGCGCGACCGCGGATATGGGTCCACTCGTGCGCGGAGTCCACGGTCCTCACAAATTGCATGTGATTCTTCTGGAGTAACGATGGCAGCCTCAGCCAGCACAATTTCGCCGCGATCGGTCGCCAACAAGAGCGAGAAATCCGCTCTGCTCAAAGCGATCCGGATGGCGCTCGATATCGAAAGCTCGGCAGTTCGCCACAATACACAAACATTCAATCGCGGACGCTACGATGCCACGGCGGTAATTCCCGACTACAACGCGCTAAAAGACAAAGCTCGCACCATAAAAGAAGCTGCCATCGCTCGATTGCCGCAACTGCTCGAACAAGTGGAAGCACGCGTAAAGCGCAATGGAGGCCATTTCTTTCTCGCGAGAAATGGAACCGAGGCGTCGCGCTACATCACGCAAGTGTGCCGCGATCACCAGGTCCGCCTGCTGGTGAAAGGCAAGAGCATGACCTCGGAGGAGGTTCACCTCAATCACCATTTGGAAGAAGCAGGCATCGAGGTCGCCGAAACCGATCTTGCGGAGTTCATCCTGCAGATTGCCGATGAGCAGCCGTCGCATCTTGTAGGTCCGGCGATTCATTACAGCCGCCAGCGAATCACAGAGCTGTTCAAGAAAAAGTTCACGACGGATCTACCACTCGACACAGGCGAAGAGCTAACGCGCTTTGCCCGCGATATCCTGCGAGAGAAGTTTCTGAATGCCGATGCCGGCGTGTCCGGAGCGAACTTCGTCACCGCCGACACCGGCAGTATCGTACTGGTCGAGAGCGAAGGCAATATTCGTCTGACGTCCCAGTTGCCGCCGTTGCACATCGCCATTGCGGGAGTAGAAAAGGTTCTTCCCTCGCGTGAGGACCTCGCCATTTTCATCGAACTGCTCGCTCCCAGCTCGACTGGGCAGGGGCTTACTTCTTATACGAGCATTCTCACTCCTCCCCTCAGTTCAGCTCCCGTGCTGTCTGACCGTTCGCAGCAACGCGAGTTTCATCTCGTGCTGGTGGACAACGGCCGGCTGCGCATGCGTGAAGACCCGGTGCTGCACGAGGCGTTGTACTGCATTCGCTGCAGCGCATGTCTGAATTCGTGCGCAAATTTTCAGACCGTCGGCGGCCATGCGTTCGGCGGCGAAACCTATTCGGGAGGAATTGGAGGCTCCTGGGAAGCCGGAACCAACGAACTATTGAAAGCGCGCTTCAACGAGCTGTGCACAGGCTGCACACGCTGTGTAAATCAATGCCCGGTGCGCATCGATATTCCTTGGCTGAATTCGAATTTGCGTGAGCGCATCAACCAGCGCGACACGCAAGTTTCAAAGGGATTCCTGCAGAAGGCGCTCAGTTCTCAGGTTGAGGACAAGGCTTCAATACCAAAGATCTTCTTTGGCCGCTATGACCTTTTCGGGAAGTGGGGATCTCGACTTGCGCCGCTCTCAAATTGGGCGAACGATCTGCCAGCGACTCGCATCCTGATGGAACGTGTCGCGGGCGTGGACTATCGGCGCGAATTACCTCCCTTTGCCACGGAGACGCTGGCTCGTGCCGCGCGGAAATTACCTCCGCCAACTAAAGCTCCTAGGCGAGGTAGTGTGGCGCTCTTTCCTGATATTTTCACCAACTACGGTTCTCCCGAAAGGGGACTCGCAGCCATCCAAGTTCTTCAGGCGATAGGCATCGATGTCGTGCTTACCGAGGTCTCTGCCGATGGGCGCGCTTCTTTGTCGCAAGGTCTGATTCAGACAGCAAAGAAACAGGCAGAGCGGACGAGCAAGATTCTGCTCAAGTACATTCGCGAAGGCCGCGAGATCGTGGTCATTGAGCCAAGCGCCTTAGCAATGTTCCGGCTCGACAACCGCCACTTCCTTGAGCGCAACACGTTGGAGGAAATTCGCGCGCACACCTTTGAGGCCGTCGAGTACCTGTGGCGCGTGCTGCAGGAGCGGCAGCTTGATGCGCAAGACTTTTTCCCGGCTTCACAGCATCCGCTGGGAACGAGGCTTTTCTATCACAGCCACTGCCAGCAGAAAACGATCGGCGCCGCCGAGCCGACGGAAGCGCTGTTGCGCGCCGCGGGATTCGACGTCGCCACGTCGCGCGTCGAGTGCTGCGGAATGGCAGGCAGCTTCGGATATAAGAAGGAGTTCTACGAACTCAGTATGGCGGTCGGGGAAGACCTGTTCGATCAAGTTCGCGCCGCCGAATCCGACGGCACTCCCAGGACTCTGGTCGCAACCGGCATCTCATGCCAGGAGCAACTTCATGCCGGACTCCATCGCAAAATCTTCCATCCGATGGAACTCCTGGCCCAAATCATGAGCAGGAAAGATCCAGTGTGATTTTCGCTGTTAATACGCTGATACCTTCCGGAACGGCGAAGTTAACAGCGAAATTATCAGTGGAAATTTATAGCGAAATTTTTTTCGCCGAGCTCGGCAGCGAGAGATTGCCGTAAGTATGGCTGGCCGAAAAAGTTTTTGACTTTTATTTCTGATCCGTGGTAGCACCGAACTATAGTTCGGTGCGCGGCGAGGATGGGAGGCAGGAAGGCAAGTTAGTCGATCAGCCGCCGGCGATTACGAAGCGTTGAGCCCGGCCTATCTAGCCACACCCATCGCGCGCTCGCCAACGACTCGCGCCTCCGGCACCTTCTCGGCGATCGAGTATCCGAGAGTTCGGGAGACCGCCATGGCGGCATTTTTTGCTGCGGCCGCAAACGCCGGCACCTTCTCGCGCGTCACTCGCGTCGTCGGACCGGAGACGCTCAGCGCCGCCGCAATCTTGCCCGAAGCCTCAAAGATAGGAGCGCCGATGCAGCGCGATCCGAGATAAGCTTCCTCATTGTCGAGTGAGTAGCCACGCTGGCGGATCACCGCAAACTCCTTGCGCAATTGCACGGCGCCGCGGATGGTGTGCGGGGTAAAACGCTCGAAGCTCATGCCTTCAAAGAAATACTGCTGCTCCTCCTCGGGAATGAAGGCCAGCATGACCTTTCCCAAAGCGGTACAGTACACCGGACGGCGCAGGCCGACCTGCGACACCAGGCGGAACGTATGGCTGCTCTCCATTACGTCCAGATACAGAACCTCGCGTCCGTCCAATACGGCAAGGTTCACAGTCTCCCCGGTGGTTCGCCACAGTTGTTGCAAAATGGGACGGCTCAACTTGCGCAATGTCGTCTGGTAGGAAGATCCGGAGGCGAGCCGCGCCAGCCGCACGCCAATCGCGTAGGCGCCGGAAGCATCGCGAAAGACGTAGCCGTCATGCTCCAGGTGCGCCAGGAAGCGGTATGCCGTGCTCTTGTTGATGCCGGTTTGCTGCGCCACATCTTTCAACTGGAGACCGGCAGGAACATCGTGCAGCGTCTCGAGAATGCGCAGAACTTTGGTGACAACTCCAACCGGGGCTGATTTCGATTCACGCGGCCTGATCATCAGAACTCCTCAAATGCAACTAGGACAGCATGCCACAAATTTCACTTTCTGAAATATATATTTTTTATCTTGAATTCGTAAACAGAACCTTGTTATAGGTCTTGGTCGCCGCAGAGTCCGGGACGACAGGTGGCGCTCACAAGATCCCTCGACCTGCATGGCGGTGGAGGAAACCATGCGGTTTTCAAAGCAATCGACCTTGCTGTCGATCGTTTTTTGTTTTGCATTTTGCCTTTCACTTTTTGCTCAGACGCGCAGCGGCGAAGCCAACGGCACCGTAACCGATTCGTCGGGAGCCGTAGTGCCCGGAGCAAGCGTCACTCTGACCAACCTGGCTACGAACATTCAGGACACCGCCACCACCAACAACAACGGATTTTTCGTGTTCGTGAATGTGCAGCCAGGCAGCTACAAGCTAAAGGTCGAGAAGCCGGGGTTCAAAACTGTGGAATCCGGCTTCATCATCGCGGTGAACCAGGCGGTAACGCAAAACATGGCGCTAGAGGTAGGCAACGCCTCAACTACGATCGAGGTTACGGCGCAAGCACCGGTCATCGACAGCACCAGCAGTTCGCTTGGAGCGGTGATCGAAGAGAAGACCGTCCAGAACCTACCGCTAAACGGCAGGAACTTCACGCAGTTGCTCACTCTCACTCCGGGTGTAACGCCGGTTTCTACTTCGCAAAACAAGAGCATCGGCGGCGTCGAAGGCAACGTGGGACTTCCGGGTTCGCAGTTTGCCGATCCATCGTTTTATGGGCAGTTCAACCGTTCGAAACTGTATTTCTTTGACGGCATCATCAACACGAACATTCGCGGTCCGACTTACATCGTTATTCCCGACCCTGACATAGTGCACGAGTTTAAAGTCACAGGTCAGGATTCTCAGGCCGAAGTCGGCGGCGCAATGGGCGGTGTGGTCAACATGGTTTCCACTTCGGGAACTAACCGCTTCCACGGCTCAGCCTTCGAATACGTCCGCAATAACTTCTTCGACGCGCGCGACGAATTCAAAGACCTCGACGCAAATGGCAATCCCAAGGGAGCCGCTGCGTTCCACCAGAACCAATTTGGAGCGACTTTCGGCGGCCCGATCATCCACGATAAAACCTTTTTCTCTTTCGGCTATGCCGGTTGGCGTTACAGCAAGCCTGATCAAAGCACATTCTATGTTCCCACTCCGGCGGAGCTGAATGGCGATTTTTCCGGCACGTCCGCTTCGGGAAATAGCAATACGATTTTCAATCCATTCAGCACGCAAACCACGGGCAAGAACGCGCGAGATCCTTTCTACTGCAACGCAGCCGGGCCGCTTCCGCTCATCCCGGGCACAAAGCTCCAGTTGCCTCAGGGAACGGCATCTACGAATTTGCCCGCCGGTGTCCGGACCTGCAACATACTTCCGCCGGCGCTGATTGATCCCGCGATGCAGGCATTCTTTAAGGCCTACGCGGCAACGCCGAACTACAGCAATCCTACCGACCCGCAGCACAACTTCATCCAGAATCGCGCGTCGATCAACAACTCCGACGAGTACAGCATTCGCGTCGATCACCGCTTCAGCGAGCGTGACAATGTCTTCTTCCGCTACACACAGGAGAACAACTACACTTTCACTCCGATCGGAGAGCAAGGCTCCACTTCGGGCGGCTCGCCGGGCAGGAACTACGGCGGCGATTACGTACACATGTTTGGACCAACACTCATTGTTGATATACGCGGAGGCTACGCTGGACGGCCCGGCGTAGATTCAAGCCAGCAGAACACGAATACCGCAGGTCTTGGTCCACTCACGCAGGCGGGCTTTGCCGACGTCCAGAAGTACGCAGGCATGCTGGTCACGATGAGCTCTCCCTGGAACAATGCAGGTGGGAGTTCCAGCTTTGGCGTTCGCGGTCCCGCGATTCGCCTCAATCCCACCCGAAGCATCACTCCGAGCATCACCTGGCTGAAAGGGAATCACAACATAAAGGCCGGCTTCTGGTACATCGACGCCAGCCGCGTGCAGAGAAACACGTTCCAGACCTGGGGATACAGCGGTACTCAAACCTCGAATCCAGCTAACACGAGTAACACCGGTTTGGCATTAGCCTCTGCTCTGCTCGCTATTCCCGACAGCGGCTCCGGACAATTACCTTCCCGGCAGGGCGGCGAAGTTGACTTCAGTTATGCCTCATGGGCCGGCTATTTGCAGGACGAGTGGAAGATCGCCCGGAATCTCACGATCACTGCAGGCTTGCGCTATGACTACCTGACGCAGCCGCAAACCAACGACGGCAGGCTGTGGAACTCGTTCGATCTGAAGAATCAACTCTGGATCGTCGGAGCCCAGACCATGCCGGGACTCTGCAGCGTTGTGAAGCAAGCTCCGTGCATTCCCGACGGTGTCGATCTCACGACAGGCGTTTACAATCCCAAAAACGACTTCCGGCTGGATCCCCATTTCGGCAATGTGGTCGCCGCGGGGAAGCCTTTCTTCGCGCCTCCGCCGGTGAAAGACAACTGGGGACCACGTCTTGGCTTAGCCTGGCAGATTCATCCCAAAACGGTAATCCGCACCGGCGCCGGACTCTATTGGGACTCGCTCGCGGCGAGAAGCCAGTATGCCCAGAACGATCTCGAGGCCGAGGTTTGGCCGGACGCCATTGCGTTTACCTCTGGGACCACAAACTCCAATACCCAGACCGCCGGAGGAAATGTTCTTTTCCTTAACCAGATTCAGGGACACTTCCCGGTCACGTTGCCGGCGACCAATCCCTGGGGAATCGGCGGCTTCAGCGATGATCCTCGTTATAAAGATCCATATTCCATCCAGTACCACGTAGAGGTGCAACAGGAGCTATCGGCAAGCTCAGTATTCTCGCTCTCGTATGTAGGCAGCCGCGATGGCAGGCTTCCCTATAACGGAAAAGCGAATGCTGCGAGCGTTGCCTCGCCCCCAAATACATGCGCCAGTACGGACACCGCTTGCAGCAATGCTTACAAAGCTAATGTCGATAAATTCCGTGCCGTTCCATGGGCAGGCATCAACAATTATTCGATGAGTGTGGGCACCTCGCATTACAACGGCCTGCTCGCGCGCTATCAGCACCGCTTTTCGGGCAGCCCGACCAGCCTGGTGTCTTACACCTTCAGTAAATCCATCGACACGACGAGCGGATACTTTGGCGTTGAAAACGGTCCAGGCGGAGGTTCTGTGGTCGAGAACTTCTGGGATCGTAGCCTTGCGCGTGGCGTTTCCGGATTCGATGTCACTCACTTCCTGTCGTGGGCGAACATCTATCAATTACCCTTTGGGCGGGGACAGCGATTCCTGCAGGGCGGCCCGCTGTCGTGGATTCTCGGCAATTGGGAAACAGAATCCATCCTGCAGGCACGTTCAGGAGCGCCATACACTCTTCAAGTCAGCGGAGACATCGCCAACATCCAAGGCAGCAGTCCCTCCGGACCGGGCACATACGGACGGCCGAACATAATTTCCAATCCATTTGTGGCCGGACCGGTGATGACGAATCCTGATCCAAAGTGCCACCTCACCACCGCACAAGGAGGAAGCGCGCCGCTGTCGGTTGGGAACTCCATCAACTACTTCAATCCGTGCGCCTTTACACAGCCAATCGGCTCGTTCGGAAATCTCGGACGCGATGTCTACCGCGGGCCTGCAATCTTCAACACGGACTTTTCTCTTACGAAGGTCGTGCCGGTTGCCGAATCAAAGAGCATCGAACTGCATTTCCAGTTCTTCAATATCTTCAACGTGCAGAACTGGGCTCCGCCGGCCGTTGTTCAGGTCAACTCGTCGGGAACAACTATCAATCCCAAAGCAGGACAGATCACGGCTTTGGAAGCAGGTACAACGCCAAGAGAAATGCAGTTTGGGCTACATTTCCGGTTCTGAAATCATTACCACGGGAGCCGCGGAGAACACGGAGAAGCAATGGTTCCTCTCTGCCCAGCAACTGCTCACGCGGATGAACGCGGATGCTACGGAAATGCACGGATACCCCTGCACGCTCGCCGCATGGCCTAAAAAGCCGCGCTCCGCCGCGTGAATGCGCGAACTCCCACCAGTTGAAAATCCCGAAGTTTGCATCTCCAATACTTTGTTATCCTGAGGCGTGCTGTTCGCCGAAGAAGAATCTTGATGTTCTGCTTTTGGCTGATAACCGGCAGCTGGTAGCCGGTATCGGCTGTCGGCTCAAGAAACCGAAACACCAAACAAAAGGCCCTTCGCTGCGCTCAAGGGTGACACGGCAAGAAAACGGCTATCGGCTGTCGGTCAAGCAACCACAACAATTCTGTCGGTCAAGCAACCACAACAATAACGACGGTTTTCACGCCGGCAAGCGGAGGCGCGCGCGCAGGCCGCCCAGGGGCGAGTCTTCCAGAGAGATGGTTCCTTTATAGAGTTCGGCGAGGTCGCGGACGATTGCCAGCCCGAGGCCGGAACCGGGGGCGGCTTCGTCGGCGCGTACTCCGCGCTGGAGCACTACCTCGCGCATGGAGGGAGGCAGGCCGCGTCCGTCGTCATCGACCGTCAGAATGACTGCGTCATTCTCCTGCGCTGATTGGATTTTGACGGTAGACTTTGCCCACTTGCAGGCGTTATCGAGAAGATTGCCCAGCATCTCCTCCAGGTCTTCGCGCCGGCCGCGAACGAAGTGCTCGGGAGAGACATCCACTTCGATGGTGAGAGAGCGGCTCGAGTAGATTCTTAACAACGTGCGGGTGAGCCCTTCCACCGCCGGCAGAACAGGACAGCGAGCGCCGGGCAGATCGCCGGACGTGGCGGCGCGGGCGTGCGCCAGATGATATTCAACCTGCCTGCGCATCCGCTGCACTTGCAGGCTGATTCTGGCCGCCGTTTCCCGCTGACCGGCAGCCTCGATGCCCTCGGCTTCCTGGCTCAGTACGGCGAGCGGAGTTTTTAATCCATGCGCCAGGTCGCCGGCCTTCGCCAGCGCGCGGCTGACGATTCGCTCACGGTGCTCCAGCAGCGAATTAAGATCGTTCACCAGCGGCTGCACTTCGATGGGATAAGTTCCTTCGATCCGCCGCGAGGATCCGTCGCGCACACCTGTCAGTTGCGTGCGCAGCCGGCTGAACGACGAGAGTCCCGCGCGCACCTGCCAGATTCCGCCGAGCATGCAGAGAAATGCGAACGTCAGAGTTGTTACTGGTTCGACGGGAAGGATGACAACCCGACCAAATCCGCGTCCCTGATGGTGGATGGTGAGAAATATTAGGTGTCCCACCGGAATCAGTCCAAGCGTCCACAGAAAAGCGCCCAGTAGAATGCGCCAGCGAAACGAGTGCAGCAGCCAGTTCATGAAGTGGCTTTCATCCGGTAGCTTTCATCCGATAACCCAGCCCTCGCACCGTCTCAATAGAAGAAGGTCCCAGTTTCCGCCGCAGGCGTGCGATGAATACTTCCACCGTGTTCGAATCCCGATCGAAGCTTTGCGAATAGATATGCTCGGTAAGCTCGCCCTGAGAGACGATGCGTTCGCTATGGTGCATAAGGTAGGAGAGCACGCGAAATTCGTGGCTGGTTAGTTTCACCTCCCTGCCCTGCAGCGTTACGCTGCCTGCCCTGGTGTCGAGCACGATGGGACCGCAGCGAAGTTCAGGGTTGATCTGTCCACTCGACCGCCGGATGAGCGCGCGCAACCGCGCCAGCAGTTCTTCCATGCGAAATGGTTTCGACA
>DATLKS010000859.1:0-2087 GCA_035538255.1 Terriglobales bacterium | reverse complement strand
ATCGTTTTCTCGCCCCTCGCCTTTGCGAAGACGATCCCCTCATCACATCCACAATCGTCCATGATTACGTTGCCCGAAGGAACGCCGAATCGGAGACGACACGCTCGCATCGCCTTACCCTCATTCGGGAGGTGTGCCGGTTCTTGCGACTTGACGACGCTCGCGTCATGGTGCCGGACCGCCGTTCCTTGCGAATCGTGCGACCCAAGTTTGTACCTCGTGTTCTCAGTCGTGATGAGGGCAAGCGTTTTCTGAAAGCTTGTGCCCAACTATCGCCCGGGCAGGCCTCTCCTCTACGTGCCGCTGTTCTTGGCACCGCGCTGCGTGTTCTGTATCTAGCGGGGCTACGAGCCGGGGAGTTGCTGCGGTTGACGCAGGGCGACTTCGATGGTAGGGCCGGCACGCTGCTCATTCGAAACAGCAAATTCAACAAGTCGCGACTGGTCCCGATTGCACCGGACCTGGTTAAACGGATTGTTGACTGCGGCGTCCTCGCAGGCGAACGGTATGGGCGCTGCCTTCCCGACTCGCCCCTTTTCCCAAGCCCGCGTGGAGGCCAATATTCCATCACCGCGCTACGCGGAGCATTTCATCAGGCGTTGAGGAATGCTGGCATCGCACGGACAGCCGACAGCCGCATCAGGCTCCACGACCTTCGTCATTCGTTCGCGGTCCTCCGCCTTTTGTTGTGGTGTGAACAAAACGTGGACTTGGGGGCGAAGTTGCCGTCATTGGCCACGTACCTGGGACACGTTGGATTGGCAAGTTCGCAGCGCTACCTGCAGCTGACCCGCGACCTCATCGGCGAAATCACGAAACGTCACCAGGCTCGGTTCGGCTATCTCATTCAGGAAGGGAGTCGATGATGAAAGTTCAATCCCTTTCTGCCCTGCTTTCCAGCTTTTTCCTCCGGTATCTGGCCTTGGAGCGAGGCGTCAGTCCTCATACGTCCGCCTCGTACCGCGACGCAATCAAGTTGTTGCTGCAGTTTTCGGCGGACCGGTGCAAACGTCCTGTTGACCGACTTACCATAGAGGATCTCAATGCTCCAGCGGTGCTGGAGTTTCTCGCTTACTTGGAAACAGGTCGTTCCAACACCGTTCGGTCACGAAATGCACGGCTGGCCGCTATACAGACGTTCTTTCGCTATGTGACCGCTCAAGAACCCTCATTGGCTGCTCTATGCAGCTCTGTTTTGGCTATCCCCACGAAAAAGGCGCTCCGCCCTGTACTGGGTTATCTCAGCGAGCAAGAACTTGGCGCCCTATTTGCGCAGGTTGATCGCAGCGCCCGCCACGGCGAACGTGATTACGTTCTACTCAGCATCCTGTACGATACGGGCGCTCGTATTCAGGAACTCCTTGACCTCAAGCCATCTGACTTCCACTTTGAACCGCCACCATTTGTACGCATACGCGGTAAGGGACGAAAGGAACGGCTTTGTCCTTTACTACCGCAATCGGCTCAGCTCGTCCGCAAGTTCCTCGTCGCTCACGGTCGCCCACTCGATCAACAAGAACCATTGCTTCAGAATGCGCGGGAGACGCGCTTGGGTCGCCACGGCGCTCGATACATTCTGCTGAAATATCGGCGTCGAGCCGCAGGTTCCATACCCAGTCTGGCACGTGCGACGATCAGCCCTCACACCCTGCGGCATACGAAAGCGATGCATCTACTTCAGTCCGGCGTACCACTAGTGATGGTGAAGGATTTTCTTGGTCACGCCGATCTGAAATCCACTGAGATCTACGTCCAGGCTGATCTCGAGATGAAACGCAAGGCTCTTGAGCTAGGGAGTGGACCGCGTGCAACTCAGCCGCCGCAAGTGCCCCTCCCGTCAAGCCTCATCGAGTGGCTTGAGTCGTTGTGACAGCGTTATGTAGTGCGGCAAACCGGCGGAGGGCCCGAGCTACCGTCTCAAGAGCACGGGCACCGCGCCTTCTTACCATGACGCGGCACTTACCATAATCTTCACCCGGAAAGGTATGCAAGCGTAAGAAGGCTTCCCGGCGAGGTGGGCGCAGAGTGGCCACCGTGCGCCGCAGCTGCACGACGCTGCCCTGATAGCCGCGCTCGCGGATCATGTA
>DATLKS010000858.1:0-2679 GCA_035538255.1 Terriglobales bacterium | reverse complement strand
CCATACGAAAAAGAATATCGAGTCCGCTTCCGCATCGATGGCGTGTTGCAGAACATCATGCAGCCACCCCTGAAGCTCAAAGATGCAATCACTTCCCGAATCAAGATCATGTCAAAGCTGGACATCAGCGAAAAGCGCCTGCCGCAAGACGGACGCATCATGCTGAAGATGCAGCTCAACGGCCGCAAGAAACAACTCGACTTTCGCGTGAACTGCCTGCCGACGCTCTGGGGCGAAAAGATCGTTCTTCGGTTGCTCGACAAAGAGAATCTCCGCCTTGACATGACCAAATTGGGATTCGAGCCTGAGTCGCTGGAAAAGTTCCAACGCGCTGTACTAAAGCCCTACGGAATGGTGCTTGTAACCGGACCGACCGGCTCTGGAAAAACGAACACGTTGTACTCGGCCATCTCGCTGCTGAATAAGCCTGACACGAACATCATGACCGCTGAAGACCCGGTTGAATTCCAACTTGCAGGCGTCAATCAGGTCCAGATGAAGGAAGCTATCGGTCTTAACTTTGCCGCGGCTCTGCGCGCATTTCTCCGCCAGGACCCCAACACAATTCTGGTCGGAGAGATCCGAGACTTCGAAACTGCTGAAATCGCGATCAAGGCGGCATTAACGGGGCACCTCGTGCTCTCCACGTTACATACGAACGGCGCGCCGGAAACCATCAGCCGTCTGATGAACATGGGGATTGAGCCCTTCCTGGTCGCAACGGCAGTACACCTCATTGTGGCTCAACGATTAGTCCGACGAATCTGCGCGAGTTGCATTGAGCACGTCGAGATGAACCACCAGGCGTTGCTCGATGCGGGCTTCAGCCCTGAAGAGGCGAAGACGGTAAAGGTGTCCAAAGGTAAAGGTTGCGGCGTTTGCAACAACAGCGGCTACAAGGGTCGCGCAGGATTGTACGAAGTCATGGAGGTCGATGACGAAATTCGCGAACTGATCCTCGTCGGCGCCTCCGCCGTAGAGCTCAAAAAAAAGGCAATAGAACGCGGAATGATCACTCTTCGTCGCAGCGGTTTGAGGAAAGTGATGGATGGCGTGACTACGCTTGAGGAAGTCGCTAGAGAAACAGTGCACTAGTTTGTGCTTGCTCCATGTTGGGACAACTGAATCAGGTTTGGCGTCGCGCTGGACCCGAATCGAGGAACAATGAACGTTACACTTAGCGATTTATTGAAGAAGATGCTGGAACTGGGTGGAAGCGATCTGCACATTTCCACCAACTCGGCGCCGCAAGTTCGCGTGCACGGCCATCTGCAGCCGCTGGACTTGCCGATGCTCACACCATCGGAAACCAAGCAGCTTGCGTATAGCGTACTTACTGATGCGCAGAAGCACCGATTTGAAGAGCACCTCGAGCTCGACTTCTCATTCGGTTTGAAGGGTCTCGCCCGATTCCGTGGGAATCTATTCAATCAACGGGGTGCGACCGGGGCAGTATTCCGCGTAATTCCATTTGAAATTAAGTCATTTCAGCAGTTGAACCTGCCGCCGATCGTCGCGAAGCTTTGCGAGAAGCCGCGGGGATTGATTCTCGTCACAGGGCCGACGGGGTCAGGCAAATCGACGACGTTGGCGGCCATGATCGACAAGATCAACACCGAACGCCACGATCACATCATCACCATTGAGGATCCCATCGAGTTTGTACATCAGAACAAGAACTGCCTGGTAAATCAGCGCGAAGTGCATTCCGACACAAAGTCATTCAGCGACGCACTGCGCGCGGCACTGCGCGAGGACCCCGACGTTGTGCTAATTGGCGAGATGCGCGACCTGGAAACGATTGAATCCGCGCTGCGCATTGCTGAGACCGGTCACCTCACCTTTGGCACCTTGCACACGAACTCGGCTGCTTCCACCATTAACCGTGTGATCGACGTCTTCCCCTCGCACCAGCAGTCACAAATTCGAGCGCAGCTTTCGCTCGTGCTTGAAGGCGTGCTCTGTCAATCGCTACTGGCCAAGATCGGTGGGCAGGGACGCGCTTGCGCGATGGAGATCCTGGTTCCAAACGCGGCAGTCCGTAACCTGATTCGCGAAGACAAGATTCATCAGATTTATTCGGCCATGCAATCCGGACAGGACAAATACGGGATGCAGACTTTCAATCAGTCGCTCGCGAGCCTGTATTTCAGTAAGCAGATCTCGCTCGAGACGGCTCTGCTTCGTTCGTCGATGCAGGACGAACTGCAGGAGATGATTAATCGCGGCCAAGCGGCAGCCGGCAAGGCAGTACCTGCGGCGACCGGACGTAAGTAGCAAACAAATCCACGTTGCTGCATTCGAGGCAGCAACAGGAGAGAACGATGCCCATCTATAAGTTTTCGGGAGTTGATGCCGGCGGAACTAAAGTAGCCGGCGAGCGGGAAGCCATTAACAAGCAGTTGCTCCAGGCAGCGCTTCGCAAAGAGCGCATCGCCAATATCGTGATCAAAGAAAAGGGCAAGGAATTCGCTCTGCCGACATTCGGTTCGGGCAAAGTTCCGGTGAAGGATATTGCCATATTCTTTCGCCAATTCTCGGTCATGATCGATGCCGGCCTGCCGCTGGTGCAATGTCTCGAGATTCTCGCAGCCAATCAAGAAAATCCTGCATTTCAGAAATCACTCACAGGCGTCCGCGTGACGGTAGAAGGCGGCTCCACTCTGGCCAATGCGATGC
>DATLKS010000857.1:0-11693 GCA_035538255.1 Terriglobales bacterium | reverse complement strand
AGCTCCATTTTTATAACACAGTAGTACTAGTGCTTGAAAACATGCTTGCGCACGTCGGGCCAGAACTCCTTGGCAAGGTTGTATGCGGCATCAAACGCAATGCGTGATCCCATGGAATAGGCAAAATCGCCCGCGGTGCGTTCGTCACTCGGATAATACGAACGACTGATACCGCTGGCGGTCACGCTCGCAAGAATCTCCGGCGCATTGAAGACGCGTCGTCCCGAATCGGTGCGCGTCGCAAAAACTCGAGTCGCCGCGTACCACCCTCGAGGAAATAATCCACCATTCCCCATTCGGTAATATCGCGGATCGGCGTGGAAGATCGAGGGATATACTCCTACCCCAAAGAACTGCGCCGTGGCCGCGTCGGCGATGTTTGCTCCGTAACGTTTCGCGTATCCGTTGGCGCCCTGTCCATATCCGTGGTGAATGTCGGAGGCCTGATCGACACCGGTCTCTACGGCAGTCCCAAAAAAGGTAAACGAATTGAGGAAGGTCTTTGTTACTTCGCCAAACTTCTGCGCTGTGCTAAGTGGTGGAACGCGCGTCTCGCGGCCTTCGATGACCAAACTGGTGGGCACAACGAGATCGAGCACCTTCTCTTCAAACTGTCCATTTTTCGACGAAGGTTTTTTAGTTCCGCCCGGCGATTGATCCGATGAGTTCTGGGCCAGGACCGCCGTGAGGCACACGAGCGGAATGGTAAGAAGCCCAACCAGGCAGGACTTAGGCATCCGGGGAGTCTATACGAAAAGCCAAAGTCCGCAACAAGAAAGGTCTATGAGACCAGAGCCGGCTGCGGTTCTTCGACTCGGGCAGCCTGCAATATCATGTCAACCACCGCATCTTCGCCGATCGTTGTATTCAGCATCAAGTGATAGACATGCCGCTCCGGCCAATCGATGTGGAAGTGCTGCTTGATGAATGCTGCCCGCTCCCGATCGGCGGTGTCGATCACCTGTTCGGCGTGCTCGCGGCAGGTACAATACTTGCGCACACGTTGGATCTTGAAATCGCGCGGCGCATACAAGAAGACGTGAAATGTATCGTCTCGCCCGGCCAAGTGGTAAGGTGCGCCGCGTCCTACGATTACGCGATGCCCTTCATCTGCTGCTTTCAGGAACACCGAGTGCGTGAGTTCCGTCATTTTCTTGCAGTCGAAGTGATCAGTACCGAGAACGCCTCGCTCTGCGCCCCCGCCCCAGAAGAGGCGGCTCACGCGTGTAAGGAGAGGATCAGGATGCTCGTCGAGTTTCTTTACGGCTTCCACATCGACGTTAGCCATCCTCGCGATGTCAACGATCAGGCATTTGTCGATTAACTTCCAGTTCAGCCGACGAGCGAGCTGCGCGGCGATCTCGACCCCTCCGCAGCCGATCTCGCGATCTATCGTGATGTTACGAATGGTCATAAAGACCTCGAAGGCATGCCGGCGAAGAAAATGAGCCGAGGGGGCCGGATTGACATTCAGTGCATTCCGCCGGGACCAGCTCCGGGCCTGTTCTTCTGCATCAGGAAAGCCAGTGGCACCATGATCCCACAAACGATGGCAAAGACAAAGATCACATCGTTATAGGCCAGTGCTGCAGCCTGCTGCTGCAGCCGGCCATAAACCATACTGTAGGCGCGCTGGGATGCGTCGGCTGCACTGTATCCGGCGCGGGTCAGTGCGCTGGTAATGGCACCAATCTGGTTCTGAAACGCCTGACTTGTTGTGGTGAGATGCGAAATCAGGTCACTCTGGTGCTTCTGAGAACGTTGCGCCAGCAAGGTCTCTACTATGGATATCCCGACGCTCCCGCCGACGTTTCTGGCGAGATTCACCATCCCCGAAACCTGGTTATTCTTGCCCCTCGGTACGCCGACGTAGGACATGGTGTTAATGGGGACAAACAGGAATGCGATGCCGGCTGCCTGCAGCATTCGCAGCTGCACAGCTTCTCCGAAGCTGATGCCAAGGTTCAGCTCCAGCATATGGAAGAGTGCCGCCGAGCATGCCAGAAAGCCGATCGCGATCAGCCAGCGGGCGTCGTAGTGCGTAACCAGAAATCCGACCAGCGGCATTAGGGCCATTACCACCAGGCCGCCCGGAGACAAGGCCATTCCAGCCTGCTTGGCCGTGTATCCAAGAAGGGTCTGAAGATACTGCGGAATCAGCACGGTCGTGCCAAATAAGGCAAGGCCCAGCATGACCATCATCAGGAAGGCGATTGCGAAATTGCGGTTCTTGAACATCCGCACATCGACAACCGGATCTTTCTGGAAGAACTCCCAGATTATTGCGATGACGATCGCCGCAACGGCGATCACGGTGAAAGCCAGAATGAAATCCGACTGCAGCCAATCCTCGCGCTCTCCTTTGTCGAAAACGACCTGAAGGCAGCCCAGACCAATGCCAATCAGGGCCAGGCCGATGTAGTCGATCTTGATTCCAGAGTTGCGCTTCTCGGCAAGTTCTGGCGGATCTTCAACCAATCTGTCGGTGAGAAACAGAGAGATGATCGCGACGGGAACATTGATAAAGAAGATCCAGCGCCAGTTGTAATTGTCGGTAATCCAGCCCCCAAGAGTAGGCCCGATTGCCGGAGCTAACACTACGGCCATGCCATACAGAGCGAATGCAGCACCACGTTTGCGCGGTTCGAAAGTATCGGCCAGAATCGCCTGCTCGCTGGGAGCAAGTCCGCCCCCGCCCACTCCCTGGAGTACGCGAAAAAAGATAAGCAGCGAGAGACTTGGAGCCAAGCCGCAGAGCAGGGAACTGATGCCGAAAAGCGCGACACACGTCATGTAGAAGCGCTTTCGGCCCATCATGTCGGAGGCCCAGCCGCTGATCGGCAGGATCACGGCATTCGACACCAAGTATGACGTGAGCACCCATGTGCTCTCGTCGGTGGATGCCGAAAGGCTGCCCGCGATGTGCGGCAGCGCGACATTGGCAATGCTCGTGTCGAGCACCTCCATGAACGTCGCCATCGTGACAGTGAGCGCGACAGCCCATTGATTGTGCTTTGGCCGCCACTCAGCTTGGTGCTCCGGCTGCGCGAGCTCGCGGATTTCCGCGTCCTGGGTAAGAGTCGCCATCAAAATTGAACAGAATCCACACCCGTCATCCTGAGGCTCTGTTTTGGCCGAAGGATCTGTCGCGATGTTGAGGATTCGATAGCCGCCAATGTGGCTCCTCCACCGCGAACACGGGCCGAGGAGCCTCGCCGATTGATTTTCATCTCAAGCATCGCAGGAGATCCTTCGCCGCGAAAGAAGCGCTTCACGATGACAGGGCTCACGGCTTACGACACAAGCCAGCGTAGTTTGCGAATTGAAGTCTTCGCTACCGGTTATCTGACCTTCACTTTCGGCTCCACCGACATTCCTGGTCGCAGGAGATGGTCCTGGTTTTGATCGGAGTCCAGCACGATGCGCACGGGAATACGCTGAACGACCTTCACGTAATTCCCAGTGGCATTCTCCGGCGGGAAGAGACTGAAGCGTGATCCGCTGGCGCCGCCAATAGCGAGAACCTTGCCCTTATAGTCGCGGCCGGTTGCGTCAACTTTGATGTCCACGGGCTGCCCCGGCTTCATGTTTCGGAGCTGGGTTTCTTTGAAATTGGCGGTGATCCAGACGTCCTCAATATCGACGAGCGACATGAGCGCCTGGCCCGCCTGCACGTATTGGCCGACTTCAGCGGTGCGATGTCCGATGATTCCATGCACTGGAGCCGTGATCTTGGTGTACTGCAGGTTCAACTGCGCCTGTTCAAGCTCCGCCCTGTTCTTGGCTGCGGTTGATTGCGCGGAGTTTGCGCGGGCCTGGGTAACGCTCACCTGGCGGGGGCCTGTGAGCGCGCTGCGCAGATTCGCCTGCGACTGCGCGAGCTTGGCTTGCGCTTGCGTGATGCCCGCTTCGGCGGCGATAACGCCGTCATGTGCGCTTTCAACATCAGCCGCAGTGCTTTGTGCTGTAGCAATCGCAGCATCGTACTGCTGTTTGGAGATTACATCGCGCTCCACTAACGGCTTGTAGCGCTGGACATCAGCCTGGGCCTTGGTATTGTTCGCGATCGCCGCCTGTTCCTTGGCTTTGGCAGCGTCGAGATTCTTTTGCGCCGCGGCCAGCGCCGCCTGCGCGTTGTTTATATCGGCGCGAGCAGATTCGGTTTGACTCCTCGTTGAGATAGACGTAATAGGGATGTTGTAATTGGCTGCGGCAGCCTGAGCCTGCGAATCGGCAAAGTCAGCTTGCGCTCGCGCGAGAGCAACTTCGTAGTCCTTTGGGTCGATCTCCACCAGAAGCTGACCTCGCTGGACTTCCTGATTGTCTTCCACGTGCACGGCGCTGATGTAGCCGCCGATGCGCGGACTGATCTGACTTATGTGGCCATCGACTTGAGCATCATCGGTATCTTCGTATTGTCGCGAATGGAGCCACCACAGCAGTGCGCCGATGGCGAGAATCACGAGCACTACGGGTGCTACCTTCTTTATGCGAGTTTTGCGTTGCGCAGTTCGCGCCGCCGCCTCTTCCTCTTCTCGCGTCTTTTCCAGATCTTCCGGCGCACCGACTTCCGCAGGTTGCGGAGCGCTCTGGTTTTCTTCCTCGCGCCTCGGCTCTACTCGCAAACGCGTTTCGCCGGTTTGGGACTCTTGCTCGTCGCTCACTTCTCGCGGCCTTTCCTGTGCGGTGGCCATTACTTTCCTCCAAGATAAGTTGCAGCATTTTGCCGGGCTTCACCGAGTGCCCGGGCCAGACTCAGTTTCGCCAAATTGTGGACATAGAGACTGGAGACGTATTGGTTTTGTGCGCTCACCAACGATCCCTGGGCCTGGACGACTTCCAGATTGTCCGTCACACCCGCCGAAAAGCGCTCGCGCGCCTCCGAGAGCTCTTCCTGTGACAGCTTCACCGTAGCATCGGCTACCTGCACCTGCTCGGCCGCGGCGTTCACGTCGAGAAAAGCAGTTCGGATTTCTGCGTCAATGCGGCCCTCCAGATCAGAGAGCCGGTCCTTGCTCTGCTTCAGCCCGGCTCTTGCCTGATCGATATCGCTGCGAATCCGCCCTTCTTCGAAAATGGGAAACTGGATGCCGCCTCCCGCGACAAAGGTGCCGTGCGACCTTCCCGGAGTGATTCCGATGTCGCCATAGTTGCCGTTGAAGGAGAGACTCGGCAGCCGCTCAAAATGGGCAGCTCGTTGAGATGATTCGGCCGCGCGAACCTGGGCTTGCGCCTGGCGATAATCGAGTCGCGCCTGATAAGCGCGATGAAGTGCTTCTTCTTCTGTCATCGATGGAGCGGGAATAAACTGCAGCGTATCTGATAATTCGTACTTTTGCTCGAGCGGCAGTCCGATCGTGCGCGCCAGCGCGATCCTTGATTTATCCAGATTATTCTTTGCGACGATCAGGTCCTGTTTTCTGGCTTGCAGTTCAACGGTGGCACGCAGGGCATCGATCTTGGCGGAGACTCCGGCCTGATGCAGCTGCTCAGCTTGATTCGTCAGCGCCTGTGCGGTCTGCACCTGTGCTTGCGCATTCACGACATTGGCGCCCGCGGTAAGCACCTGCAGGTAAGCATTGCTCACCGAAAAAACCACAAGCTCCAACGCGTTCTGATAGGAAAACTGTGCTGCCTTGAGATTCTCAATTGATGATCGGATTCCTTGGTACTGCGACAGGCCCGCGCTGGCGGTCATATACGCACGAGTGTCGAAGTTCGAAAATGGGCCGATGATGGTCGGAACGCCGGGAAAGCGAATGCCCTCGGCGGCGAGATTGACCTGCTGTACGCTCTCTGCAACCCGGCCGGTCACATCGGGAAGCATCGCCTGGAGCGCGCGCCAGCGTTCCGCCCGGGCAGAAGTGATCCCTTGCTCGGTTAGCAGGGCGCCCAGATTCGCTTTCAAGCCGCGCGTAATCGCATCCTTCAGCGATAGCGTAATTACTTGGTCCGTTGCCTTTTCGGTGATCACGCTACCGCTGAATGGATCTTGTGCAGAGGTGGCGGAGCTTGAAACGGAACCGTTGGTGTTTGAGCTGGTCGAAGTGGTTTGACTCAGGGTGCTGGTTCCCTGGACGGGAGTCGGCGGTGGCGGCTGGGTCCCAAATTGGGCATACACGGAGCCGGTCAAAACAATCAGAACTGCAAACGCACGACGGACGGCTCTAGGAACGCGCAAAATAGAACCCCCTCGTTTCATGCGTCCTCCGAAATCGATGGAGATAGGCCAGCGTTGGAAGGCTTAACTCAACGCAAGCGTTGGAGTACAGGACTGGGCCCACATATAGATGTCGGGCCGCATGGCTTAGTTTTTCTCGTCAATCTGCGCCTCTGCATCGAGGCGCCTTTTTGGCAACAACAAACTGATGTGCCTTTGGATTCGGTTTTTAGGGCGTGGGATTCACAAAAGTAAGTGAAAACTTACTTGCGCGGCTGCGAGCTGGTGGCGGTCTCAAGTTTACTAACTGGTAAAGCGACTCACACCGCGTCGGGACCCAGCCGCAAAAATATTTTCGGAATCCCGAAATCTAAAGGATTTATAGACCGAGATCCCGTAAAAATCCCGTGACCTGCTATCCGAACGCCGGGATCATCGCCGGAATAATCCCGAAAACCTCCCGGGATATCTTCCGGGATCGATGTTTACCAAGTAGTTAATAAAGCGCAACAAGAATGCGAGAATCAGCAGAAGCCGACAACGGTGTCGCTTACGCAGGCGCGAAAGAGGCAGCTCGCTCAAAGTTCGCACTGCGTCATTAGGCGAATAGATGGCAAAGCGTGAACAAGTGCTTCTTGAGCAATGTCCTAGTTTATTAGGTTGCGCACAGGCACAGGTTGGCATCCAGAACGGCATCCAGAACGGCTTCTCATCGAGTAAATTCAGAGTTACACTTTCCTTATTTCGACAAATCGTTATTTCCCTGGTCGCATGGATCAACCGGTCAAGTCTCACATGGTTCGGATTCAGAGAGAGATCGACGCGCTCACGACAAAGCTCATGAACGCTAAAGACCGAGCAACCGCAAACGAAGCCGAAGCGAATATCCGGTCACTGCGTCTGGCGTTAACCCACTACGAGGTTGCCCTTAAGATCGAGAACGAAGTTCTTGACCAAAGGCGAGCGTTGCAGGCTCAGTTCCAAAGCGGAACAAGCAGCGGCGCAGATTAGAGACTACCGCATACTCCCGACACTCTCCTGCGCTGTTGCTGCGGATTCGGCGTGAGGTTGGCTCAGAGCCGGCCGATCTTCTTTAATTGCATCCTTAAATCCGCGGATACCCTCTCCAAGTCCTTTGCCAAGGTCTGCAACCTTCTTAGGCCCGAATACCAGCAGACAGATAAAAAGCAGCACCAGCAGGTGCATAGGTTGAAATAGTCCTTCGAACATAATTCTCCTGTTTCGTCGGTTGAAATTAGCAAGCACTAATCGAAAACCCAAAATCCGTTTCGTTGTCGTGCTGCCTCCAGTGCGAAGTCACCTCAGCATTCCGGGTGACCGCACCCGAAAACGAGGTTTTTCCACAGATCATCGGATGTTGGGTGCCTCATGGAGTAACCGGTGCTCCCACAGCTGCTTCAAGTTGAGCGAGGTTTGTCAGGTAGGCAGCCAGTTGCTGGCGATATGCAAGTTGCGCGGCGCGATAGGTTCGTGTCGCGTCTAGGAAATCCAGGATTGACGCCGCTCCTTGGCGAAAAGAAAATTCCTCGATATCCAGCGATTCCTTGGCACGCGACAGATAGGTCTGGTCGTAAAGTCTTACTCGTTCACGGCTGGACTCAAAAGAAGCATAGGCAATTTCGACATCCTGGAGGACCTGGTTGTGAACTGCCTGGGCGAGGAAGTTGGCCCGGAGCTGTTCCGATCTGGTACGCGCCACCTCTCCCTGATTTCGATTGAAGATTGGTATAGAGATCGACGCGAGAGCTAAACCCATCGCGTTTGAAGTCTGGCCTTTTGGGTAGAACGGTTCAAACCAACTGGGTCCGCCGATCTCATTGCCCGTGTGGAGAAAGGAGGTGCCGATAGTCGGATCCGGCCAGCGATTGGCCTTTGCCAGACGGAGATCCGCAAATGCCTTTTGTCTGCCGGTTTCCGCCGACTTTAGATCGGGACGATTGGCGAGAGCGAGTTGCTGAAGTTCCGATAGGCTCTTCTCGAGCGGAACTACTCGCAGGTCTCCTTGAACGTCGAAGTCCTGCGGGAAATTGTTGGGGCCTACCAAGGCTCGAAGCGTCGCCTTAGCGGTTCTCAATGCTAACGCTGCATCATCCAGGTCGGTCTGGAATTGCAGCATTTGAAGCTCGATCTTGAGAAAGTCCGCACGCGAGATCTGTCCCGCTTCGAACATGGTGCGGTTGAGGTCGACTACTTTCTGGTAGTTCGCCAGATTATCGCGGGCGAAATCCAGGTTAGATTTCGCAAGCAAAGCCTGAAAGAAGGCCTGTCGTAGATTGAAAAGGAGGGTTCGGCGAGAGTCCAGGAAGTCAGTCTGCGAGATCGAAGTGGCGAGGCGGGCGCTTTGCATGCGGGAGGGGCGTTTTCCAGGCATTTCGAGTTCCTGGTAAATCCCAAGAGTGGCCGAAGTGGTGTCGTTTTGGAATTGAGGGTTTGGATGCAAAGCAGCGGTGATTTCATTGGCACGGTTAGACTCGATGCTCTGAGCCTGGGCGCGCAGCGTGGCGTTGGTCGCGAGGAACTTGTCCCGAATCTGCTCCCACGTAAAGGCCTGTTGCTGGGCCTGCACTTGCCCGCTCGCCAGGATTACCAGCGCCAGCAATAGAGAGCTCAGCGCGTGGTCAAGAATTTGGTGCCTCAGGAATTGGCCCTTCGTTCCCGCCATTTCCTTACACCTCCTCCGGTGCGCCCATTTCGGGAGCCGGTAATATATCTCCTTCGCCCGCTACCCAGGTGTAGAGGGTCGGGAGTAGGAAGACGCTCATCGCCAGATTAGCCAGCAGACCACCGACGATCACGATGGCAAACGGCCGCTGAGAATCCGAACCGATGCCATGCGAAATCGCAGCAGGGAAGAGGCCCAGCGTTGCGACGAGCATAGTCATCATGATCGGACGCAGACGCAGCACGGCTCCTTCGACAGCCGATTCCTGAATCGACATGCCGCGCGCGCGCAATTGGTTGATGTACTCCAGCATGATCACTCCTGTCTGCACCGAAACTCCGAACAAAGCGAGTAGCCCGACGCCCGACGACACGCTGAAATTCGTGCCGGTAAGCAGCAGGGCCAGTAATCCACCAATACTTGCCATGGCTACGTTGGCAATAATCAGTGCCGCCCATTTAAAAGAATTGAACATGGTGTAGAGGATCATGAAGATGAGCAGAATCGTAATGGGAATCACGATCGACAGGCGCTTAGCTGAACGTTTTGCGCTTTCGTACTCGCCTTCCCAATTGATGTGGTATCCGCGCGGCAATTGAACTCTGGATTTCACCTTCTGCATAGCCTCTTCGACGGCTCCGCCGAGATCGCGGCCACGAACGCTGTATTTGATCGCTACGTAGCGCTGGTTTCCTTCGCGGTAAATTTCCGATCCGCCCTCGCGCTCCTGAATTTTGCACAGCTGCGCAAGCGAAACTCGTTGTCCCGTGGGAGAGAGCAACCGGATGTTCTCGATGGCCTCCCTTGTCGTGCGGTATTGGGGGAGATAACGCAAAGAAAGGTCGTATCGCTGCTCGCCTTGGAGCACCTGAGTAAGCGAGTTTCCTCCTACGGCGGTTTGAATCGCGTCTTGAACGTCGGCAACGTTTATCTGATAGCGGGCCGCCGCATCGCGATCAACCTCAAAGTTCATGTTGGGCTGACCCAGAATGCGGAAGACTCCAAGATCCTCGATGCCTTTGACCTGACGCATGACATTTACGATCTCGTCGGCCTTTTGCTCGAGAATTTTCAGGTCATCTCCATAAACCTTGGTCGCAAGCTCGCCTTTTACGCCGCTGACTGCTTCTTCCATGTTGTCTTCAATCGGTTGCGAGAAGCCCCAGACCACGCCGGGAATTTTGTTGAGCTCTCGGCTCATCGCGGCGATTAGCCTGTCTTTGTTCTGGTGGAAGACTGGCCTCCACTGCTCTTTCGGCTTCAGGTCAACGAAGAATTCGGTATTGAAAAAGCCGGTCGTGTCGGTTCCGTCATCGGGACGTCCGGTTTGGCTGGTGCACTGGGGAACTTCAGGAAATGAGCAAAGAACGACGCGAGCCTCGTTGGCTACGCGAATGCCTTCGCTCGGTCCACTGCTGGGAGCAAGCGTGCCGCGCACCCACAGCGCGCCTTCATCGAGGTGCGGCAGAAACTCGGAGCCGATCACGCCGCCGACGGCCAGATAAATCGCTAAGAGAAGAGCGACCGCTCCGGCGCTGACCGTTATCTTCCGGTTGCTGATCGCCCAATTTGCCGCAGTACGGTAGTGGTCGGTAAGCCAGACGAGGAAAGGATTACGCCACTCTCGAGCACCCTTCCGAAACATGAAGCTGGACAACACAGGAGCCAGCAGCATGGAAAAGATCAGCGCACCCAACAGCGCAAAGGCCACCGTCCAAGCCATCGGCTTGAAAAGGCGCCCTTCGACTCGCTGCAGAGTAAAGATCGGCAGATATGCCGTAATGATGATCGCAATGGCATAGAAGACCGGTCTCTGAACTTCGTGTGCCGATTCTCGAATGCGCGAAACGAGACTTTGACTACTCTCGCCTGGGTGCCGGTTCAGATGCCGGACGATGTTTTCCACCATTACCACAGCCCCATCCACGACCATGCCGAAGTCCAAAGCGCCGAGGGACAACAGATTTGCAGGAATGTGCCGCAGGTCGAGGCAAATGGAAGCAAACAGTAATGAGAACGGGATCGTCAGTGCGACGATCAGAGCGCCTCTGGCATTTCCCAGAAATACGAAGAGAACAATTATGACGAGGATGATGCCTTCAGTGAGGTTGTGCAGGACGGTATGCGTGGTGTAATGAACGAGGTCGCTGCGATCGATGAAGGGAACGATCTTCACGCCTGAAGGCAAAATGCGATCGTTCAGTTCCTCGACTTTCTCGTGAATTCCTGCGAGCGCCTCGTCAGCGTTGGCTCCCTTGCGCAGCAGCACGATTCCCGAAACGACATCGTCGTTGTCGACGATCTTTCCGTCTTCGCGATGGAAGGCCCGGCCAAACTGCCCGAGGCGAATCTTCGGACCTTGTGAGACGACGGCAATGTCCTTGATCCGTAGAGGGGTGCCGCCTTTGCTGACAAGCACCGTGTTCTGTATATCCTGTACGTTCTTGATGAGGCCAACTTCCCGAATGTTGATTTGCTGAAGGCCGGCTTCGATGAAGCTCCCCCCGGCGTTCGCGTTGTTGGTTGTGAGTTGCTGCTCGACTTGGGAGAGGCTTAGTCCGTACGCAATCAGCTGATTAGGATCGAGTCGCACCTGATACTCACGTGTTGGACCGCCGAAGCTGGCCACATCGACCACATCGGGCACCGCCTTCAAGTGCTTCTCAACCACCCAGTCTTCGATCGACTTAAGATCCATTACGTCGTAAACAGGGTTAGTACTCTTCAGCGTGAAAAAATAGATTTGCCCAACCGGGCTCCAGTCGGTCCCCATTTGTGGCGTGACTCCGGTCGGCAAGGTCACTTGCGAGAGCCGCTCCAAAACTCTTTCCCGATTCCATGCGTTCTCTT
>DATLKS010000856.1:0-3306 GCA_035538255.1 Terriglobales bacterium | reverse complement strand
TATCGACTTTGGGATATTCCGCTCCCCACACATTGGTTGAAGCTGAGTGAAAATCGCCGGATTCCTGCGCGTAGCAAAAGCTGGCGAACAAAACTATTAACGTGATCCCAACCTGCTTCATTGTTCTTCTCCTAACTACTTGTACTTAATCTCTCTTCAGCTCTATTCGGGCAACGTATATTGTCCATCGATGTGGAACTGGCCGGTTACGCCTGGGGCTCCGGTATCGGGCTGGCCGCCGCCGATGCTGATGGTGTAGTCCCCTTGAGGGACGATCGGATCTCCCTCTTCGGTGACCATCCCTAGATCGCGTGGCCTGAGATCGAAATGAACCTTTCGGCTTGCTCCCGGATCGAGATGGATGCGCTCGAATCCACGCAGCGCGACGCGGGGCGCGCCCTTCACCGCTGGAAACTTGAGGTAGAGCTGCACAACCTCATCTCCTGCGAGCTTGCCCGTATTAGTAACCGTCACGTCGGCGCCCACCGGCTGTCCCGCGGGAGTAGTCTGCGTCGGTACTATGAGATCGCTGTAGCTGAACTTCGTGTAACTGAGACCGTAACCAAACGGATAGAGTGGCTTGCCGCTGAAGTAACGATAGGTCCGGTTCGCCATCCCATAATCCTCAAAATTTGGCAGCTGATCGACGCCGTTATAGAAGGTAACGGGCAGCCGACCTGCGGGATTGTTCTTGCCGCTTAGAGTTTCCGCGACTGCTGTGCCACCTTCTTCACCGGGATACCATGCGTCAAGAACGGCATTGGCATGTTCCTTGATCCAGTTGACGGCGAGGGCACTGCCATTCATGAGAACGACGGCCACCGGTTTGCCGGTACCTGCCACAGCCTCCACCAGGTCTTCTTCCGGCTGGGGCATATCTATGCTGGTGCGGTCTCCGCCTAGAAATCCGGGCTCGCTGACCGGCATCTCTTCGCCCTCAAGCTGGCTGGTAATACCCACGACAGCGATCACGACATCTGCGTTCTTCGCGGCAGCGATCGCCTCCGCCGATGGCGCATTGTTAGCCTTGGTCCAGATCAGTTCCGCACGCGGTGCGCTGTTCCTGGTTCCATAGGAGATCTCGAGTGCGACCTTGCGACCCTTCTCGAGGTGGACGCGGCCTACGCTCGCCGAGGGTCCCCGAGTACCACCGCCGAATGCGCTTGCTACTTGCTTGCCATCTACAGCAAGCCTTCCGAATCCCTGGCAGCGAATGCCGAGGAGGAAGTCTCCCGATTCCGTGGGTGTAAGGAATCCCGTCCATTGCACTCCGAAGGTCTTCTTGTTGGCGACCTCCGGCGGCAGGTTCGCCTCGGTGAGCCTCACGTTGGGTTCGGTGCGCGTGACGAGCGGTGTGGGCTTCGCTCCCTCAGACGGTCCGCGGCGCACGCCTTCGGTGTAGTCGGCCTGAAGGCCTCGTTTGCCATCAGGAGTCGTGAGCAGAGCATCGGGAACTGGAGTTCCATCGGTCCTCAGGAACTGCGTTCCCGGAACGAAACTGATGGACGCATTTGGGAACTCAGCCTTGAGGCCATCCATGATGGACACAATATGTGTGGGCTGTCCCGCATAATTTCCGAGGAGCGGTCTGGTCTGGTCAGCAAGCGGCCCAACAATCGCGATCTTCTTGATTCCCGGTTTCAACGGCAAAAGGCCATCGTTCTTCAGCAGGACCATGGATTCATTCGCCAGCTTGAGCGCTTGTGCCCGATGTTCGGCGCTGTCGAGCTCCTTCTCATCGATCTTCGTGTAGGGCACCATCTCTGGCGGATCGAACATGCCGAGCTTGATGCGCGCGGTGAAGAGGCGAATGAGTGCCGTGTCCAGGTCGCTTTCCGGTAGATATCCTTGCTGGACGGCATCGATATATGCCTTCTCCACCGGCTCTCCAAAACGGGAAGTGAAGGTCACGCACTCGTTATCCATGCCGCGGATGACCGAGATGGCCGCGCCTTGCGCTTGCGTCGAGCGATAGCGATGATTGGCTGCGACATCTCTGACCGCATCGCAGTCCGAAACCACGTATCCCTGGAAGCCCCACTTCCCTCGAAGCTGGTTCTGAAGCAGGTACTGGCTCGCGCAAGCCGGCTGGCCGTTGATCGCGTTGTAAGCGCACATCACCGATCCGGCCTTTCCTTCGACGATCGCAGCGCGAAACGCCGGCTCGTAGGTATCGACCTCATCGTGCTTGCTTACGTCCACGTCGGCAAAGTGACGTGTAGGCTCCGGCCCGCTGTGTACCGCAAAATGCTTGGGCGTCGCGATGGCGAGGTAGTATCTGGGGTCGTCACCCTGCAGTCCGGTTACATATGCGACACCCATGCGGCCGGTAAGAAACGGATCTTCTCCGTAGGTCTCCTGCCCACGGCCCCAACGCGGGTCACGGAAGATGTTGAGGTTGGGCGACCAGAAATCCAGGCCTCCCATAATGCCAGTATGCCCTTCGCGCGCGTTCTGCACGTGCTTGATGCGGCCTTCAATGCCAATCTGCGCCGCCATGGTGTGAATCCCCGGAGCGTCGAACGTGGCGGCAAGCCCAATCGGTTCGGGATATTCAGTCACTCCCTCGTTGATCACCCCGTGCAGTGCTTCGCTCCACCATTGGTAGGCAGGAACCTTGAGCCGGGGCACTGCCGCCGAGTTGTTCTGCATCTCAGAAGCTTTCTCCGCCAGAGTCATGCGGCGAACCAGATCCGCCGCGCGCTCCTCGGGTGAAAGCTTCGGATTCATGTACGGAAGATTGGAATTGTCTTGTGCGATCGAGGTGGAGAAGAGGAACACAATGCAGGCCGTTGCGACGGCTAATATAAATTTCCCAGAATGGCTCATCTATTCTCCCGGAGGGTATTCGTTATGTTTCGCACTTTTGTTGTTTGTCAAATACAAGCGGCTATTATCGATAACTTTACCGATGTTGACAACAGATGTTCGTGAGGATATAACTTTCGAGCCGCAACGAATCAATCTTTTTGCCGGTCCTGAAACTTGACACTCTCCCCCATCGCTACAAAGCTCAAAGTTTTCGCTCTGATTTCCACCGCGATTGCTATCTCCTGCTGGTCTCAAGCGCAGGTCGATCCCCATCCTTCTCCCATTGTGGCCACTGTCGATGCGACACAGGTAAAGGAGCCAATCTCGAAATACATGTGCGGGATGTTCATCGAGCACATTGGCAACCTTATTAATCACTCGCTGTGGAGCGAGATGCTCGACGACCGTAAGTTCTATTTTCCGATCGACTCAAAACCCGAAGCTCAACCTGCTGGAGCGCCGAATGCTATCCGTCAGAGGATGCAATACAAGAAG
>DATLKS010000855.1:0-2262 GCA_035538255.1 Terriglobales bacterium | reverse complement strand
CCCGATTCCAGTTGGTATCCCGTCCGAATTATTAGAAAGGCGGCCTGATATAGCCGCTGCCGAGCGGCTGGTTGCGGCTTCCAATGCGCAAGTTGGCCTGGCCAAGCTCGCTTACTATCCGATCATTAACTTTGCAGCCGAGGGCGGATTCAACAGTGGCTACATCACAACTTTGTTTCAGGGCCCCAGCATTATATGGTCTGCCGGACCTTCTGCTGTGATGACTCTCTTCGACGTCGGACGGCGACGCGCCCTGAACGATGAGGCGAAGGCCGGCTATGACTCTGCGGTCGCGTCCTATCGGCAAACAGTCCTGACGGGCTTCCAGCAAGTTGAGGACAACCTCGCAGCCTTGCGAATCCTCGAGCAGGAGGCCGGCGTTCAAGATATCGCGGTGAAGTCGGCCCAGAGATCGCTCGAACTTTCCAACATTCGCTACACCGGTGGAGTTACCAGCTATCTTGAAGTCATTGTTGCTCAGAATGCAGCTCTCACGAATGAATTGACGGAGGTCAACATTCTTGGACGACGCATGGCAAGCGCGGTGCAGTTGATTCAGGCCCTTGGCGGTGGCTGGGACCGTTCCACTTTGCCGTCACGGCCAGAGTGCTGCGGGAAACTGCCTGTCGGCAATGCCAATTAGATGGAAAGCAAGCGATGTCTTACTCTAAGTGGTCCAAAGCCGCACTTAACTACACTGGTTTAGTCCTCTCTAAGGAGCCTAATACTGAGTGGAATTCGCTGCCTGCTCTCGCCAAGACTAGGACTTAACGGCTAAGTTTGTCTTACTGAGTGGTAATTCGCGAATGCGCTTACCGGTCGCCGAGAAGATCGCGTTACACAGCGCGGGAACGAACGGTGGGACGCCAGGTTCTCCAACACCGGCTGGTGGAGCGTCGCTGTCCACAATGTAAACGTTGGTTTGACGGGGCGCTTCGTTGATGCGCGCTACCGGATAATCAGCGAAGTTTGATTGCTGGATAACTCCATTTTTGGCGGTGATTTCTCCGCTTCGCGCGACACTCGTGCCAAACACAGCAGCTCCCTCAAATTGGGCGCGCGTGGCTTCTGGGTTCACTACCAATCCAGCATCGACGGCCATATCCACCCTTGGTATTGTGATGTCGCCGTTATCATTCACTTCTACTTCGATAACTGTCGCGACATAGGTTAGAAAACTGCGATGCGCGGCGAATCCAAAGCCTGAGCCCTTGCCGCGTTTCCGTTTTCCCCAATTCGATTTTTCCGCCACGATTTCAACAACGCGGCGCAAGCGTCCAGTCTCCCAGGGATAAGTGTCGAGCGGCGCACCGTAGTTCGGATAATCGACACCCTTGAAGTCAATCGTGCGAGGTGATCCGATCAGGTCAAGCAGGTAGTCCACTGGGTCGCGACCTGCACGATGCGCCAGCTCATCAGTGAAAGTTTGTATGCCAAAGGCGTGATAGATATTCGCCACAGAACGCAACCAGCCAATGCGCACGTGAGCATGGGCAGGCCCGTTTTCTACACGAAGGTTCGGGATGTCGTACGGCACGTCCGTCCGCCCCTGCTGCAGGTGGTTGGGATCCCCGTAAACTGCGTTCACGTCAAAGATCGAGGGAATTGGCGGAAACACTGATCGTTGCAGCCACGCAGTTGGTTTCCCCTTCGCATCCAGCGCAGCCTTGATGTACATGGCTGCTACAGCGTTGTAGTAATCAACCTTGATGTCGTCTTCCCTGCTCCAAACTACTTTTACAGGGCGATCAACTTTCTTTGAGAGCACCGCTGCTTCCGCGATGTAATCCGGTTTCGATTTTCTCCCGAAGCCTCCGCCCAGAAGGGTCACATGACATGCCACGTCTTCCTTGCGGATTCCCACTGCCTGCGCAATCGTGTCTTCTGCTCCTTGTGGATTCTGCGTCGGCGCCCACGCGGTTACTTTCCCGTTCTTGAACTCAGCCAGTGCAACCAGAGGCTCCATGGCGGCGTGCGCCAGCAGTGGAACGTAGTAATCACCTTCATACGTCGCAGCACCATTGGCAAACGCGGACTCTACATCGCCTTGAGCGCGGACTATCTTGCAAGGTTGATGGGCAGTTGCCTGCAGCTCCTTCTTGTAAGCGTCGGAGTCATAACTTTCGTTGGGTCCGTTGTCCCACACGACATTCAGCTTCTTGCGACCTTGGAATGCCGCCCATGTGTTGTCGGCGATGACAGCGATGCCGCCCAAAGGTTGGAATCCGCATGGAGGCTTAAAAGGGTCGATAGTGATCGTTT
>DATLKS010000854.1:0-7299 GCA_035538255.1 Terriglobales bacterium | reverse complement strand
AGCTAGAATGCCTCGTCGATGCCATTCTCAACGGCCGCAAATCCATTCAGAAGCTTTCGCAAGGTCCTCTGGATCGGTGTCGCTCTTGTGCTTCTTTCCGCGATGGGAACGGTTGGATACCACGTAATTGAAGGCTGGAACTGGCTCGACAGCCTGTTCATGGTCGTGATCACCTTCAGTTCGATAGGTTACGAAGAGGTGCATCCGCTGAGCCGTGCCGGACGTGAATTCACAATTATCCTGATTGGCTGTGGCGCAGTTGTAGTTGCGCTGGGAATCGGAACGCTCACGCAGGCCCTGCTAGAATTTGAGCTTCTTCAGTTCTTCAGCAGGCGCAGAGTGGAACGCCAAATCGCCCGTCTCTCCGGACACTACATCATCTGCGGGGCCGGACGCGTCGGCCGCAGCGCCGCGCGTGAGCTTGCCAAAAAACCAGTGCCATTTGTGATTATCGAAAAGGACGACGCTAAAACGTCAGAACTGGGGACTCAATGGCTAACCATCTCTGGTGATGCCACGCAGGAGAATACGCTCATCGCCGCCCGCATCGAACATGCTGCTGGACTGGTGGCCGCCACTACCACAGATGCCGGGAACATTTTCATCGTTCTGAATGCACGCAGTCTGAATCCGAAGTTGAAGATTATCGCCCGCGCGAGCGAAGAGGAATCAGCCAAGCATTTGACCAAAGCTGGCGCCAATACGGTCATTTCTCCATACGCATTTGCAGGCCACTTGATTGCGCAGGGACTGCTGCGGCCTAACGTGGTGGATTTCCTTAGTCTCACCACAGGTCGCGATGGCGGTCACGAGATGATCATCGAAGAGATTTCCGTCGATTCGCGTTCGCCATTAGCCGGATCAACCGTAGGGGCTTCCGGCATCCATCGCGATTACGGAGTGATTGTGCTCGCGATAAAACACGCGGACGGAAACACCCGTTTCGACCCCCAAGCCCGCGATGAGATTCGTGCAGGCGATTACCTCATCGCCATGGGAGAACCTGCGAGCATGTCAAAGCTCGAAGTGGCAGCCGCCGGCCAGAAATGAAGATCGTCACCGCCGCCGAGATGCGGGAGATCGACCGCCTCACCACCGACAAGCACAAAATACCTTCGCTCATGCTGATGGAGAATGCGGGAACTGCAGTGGCGCGTTTTATCCTTCGGCAATATCCTGACGCAAAGCGAATCACGGTAGTGTGTGGGAAGGGAAACAACGGAGGCGATGGCTTTGTTGCATCTCGCAAGCTGCACGAGGCAGGAAAGGAAGTCACGACTGTGCTGCTTGCGGCCGCTGATGATGTAAAAGGCGACGCAGCCAAGATGCTGAAGCTTCTGCCCGCGCCCCCTGATTGCATCCGGACGCCACAAAAGGCATACGCGCTCAGAGATTTGTCCAACAATGCGGACGTGCTCGTCGATGCGATCTTTGGCACTGGCTTCCGTTCTCCTCTGCCCGAACTCGCAGCCAAAGCGATTGCGCTTATCAGCGAGACGAGAGCGCCGGTAATTTCCGTAGACGTCCCTTCGGGCGCAGATTCAGACTCGTTTGCAATCGATCAACCTGGCGCTTGCCGTAGCAGCGCTATAGTCAGTTTCACAGCGCCTAAACCCGCGATTCTATTTGCTGCTCTGACCTCCGGGCCAATCGTTGTCGCCAATATCGGTTCCCCAGATGATTTGATACGTTCCAATCTCGGAATCGAGTGGAACGATCCGCCCACGATTCTTTCCGAAACACGCCCTCTGAACTCCAACAAGGGGCTGTACGGACACGTGATCATCATCGGAGGCTCGCGCGGCAAGTCTGGGGCGCCAACGATGGCGTCGATTGCCGCCTTGCGCATCGGAGCTGGTCTAGTCACGTGCGCCGTCCCGGCCAGCATTCTGCCCGTCGTCGCCGGAAGCACTCCGGAGTTGATGACGGAAGGGCTGGATGAAACCGATAACGGCACGATTTCCAGCAACGCACTACGTGAATCAGAACTGACGCGGATTCTAGGGCGAAAGAACGTGGTTGCCCTCGGGCCGGGGCTCGGGCGGGATCCTGAGACAGTTAACGGCGTAAGGAAGTTCGTGGGCGCCTGTTCCCTTCCCTTAGTAATCGACGCGGACGGACTAAACGCGTTTGAGGGAGAAAGGAGCCTTCTCAGCGGAGCAAAGCGCCGACTTGTGCTCACACCTCACCCAGGTGAGATGGCCAGGCTTATGGGCAGCAGCGTTCGTGAAATTGAATCGAATCGGATTGAAGTAGCGCGTGAATTCGCCCGAGAACATCGTCTCGTTTTGGTACTTAAAGGGTGGCGCACCCTCATCGCCGATGCGGATGGCCGGATATGGGTAAACACGACGGGAAATCCAGGGCTGGCGAAGGGTGGAAGCGGCGATGTGCTTACGGGCATGATCGCCGGCATGATCGCGCAATATCCACAGCAGATCGCAGAAGCAGTCCGCGCTGCTGTGTATCTGCACGGCATGGCCGCGGATTGCGCTCTCGACGATCAAACCGAACGCACGATGTTGGCGACGGACGTGATCGCTGCGCTGCCTCAGGCATTTCGTATCGCCCAGCAGCCTTACGAGTTCACCTGGATTCAAGGCGGAGCGCAGTGCAGGTGAGCCTGGCGCGCGAGTTCACCACGCGCTCACCCGAAGAGACCGTCACCGTGGGCCGCGAACTTAGCGCGGTTCTGCGGCCTGGTCAGATGATTGTCTTGCGAGGAAATCTTGGCGCTGGAAAAACGACCCTCGTAAAAGGCGTCGCGGAGGGCTTTGATGCCGCCCGTCAGGAAGATGTCACCAGCCCAACATTTAACCTCGTGCACGAATATCGCGGACCCGAGGTCACTCTCTTCCACCTCGATCTGTACCGAATTGATACCGAACGTGAGTTGATGACACTCGCCATTGATGATCTGCGCTCCGAACCTGGAGGCATCCTGCTTGTCGAGTGGGGTGAAAAATTCCAGGAAATCTCAAATCAGAGCAATGGAGAAATCGCCATCGAGGGGACAAGCGAGTCGGACAGGCGAATCGCCGTTCGCATCCTCTAAGCACCTTTGGTGTTTTTCACCACGTTAACGATAAGAACAACACCGTTGATTACGGATAGCAGGGTGAATGCAAGTAATACATACAAGATCTTTACGTGCTGAAAGACGGCGACCAGCACTGCCGCGACGAGGATCACATCGATAACAACGAAAACTGCGATCTGCCTCTTGGGCATAGGGCGGTCACCACTTTCCTGCATTGCCCGGTCCGCCTACAGGAAATAACTTCAGCAAACGCTCCTGCAATGGCGGCATAGTAGGAAATGGCACATGTGGCTCGGTCTGGTACCAGTATGCAACTGAATAGAAGCTATCTGACCGATGATTCGCGTGGCCGTGCTCAATGGTTGCACGGATGGATTTGCTAAATGGAATCGGCGAATCAAGATGGAACCGGTAAACAGAGGATTGACTTCCCGACTTTTCCTCGCCTTTCACGGGAGCGCCAAACAGGAGATACGAGAATGGACGGTCGCCGAAGTCCCACGCACCGAGGAAGTAATCTTCCGAACCTGTGCCATTGACCGAAGGGCGCAGCTCCCCATCGACAAAGAACATGTCGTCACCCTCGCCCCACCAGCCATCCTGATTCTGCTGTACCGAGAGCGTCACGCCAACAAAGTGTCCGCGCCCTTGCGCTTCCATGAAGATGTAGTTGCCTTGACCATCGAGGTTCTTACGATCGTTTACCCGCGGATCACCATTTGAGGTCCATTGGTTTGTCCAGCCCGCGTTTGGCGTTGCTTGACGATACTGGGCGTGGAAATACAGCATGTCAGGCGGCAGCGGCTTTGCGTCTGCGCGCCAGTCAATATTGAAATAGAAAGCTCCAACTGGAATCATCCCTTCGTTAGTCGCCGTAATGCGCGCGTGCTTCTGGAACGGCATGGGGAAAAATGAATTTAGAGCTTTAATAGATCCCACGGCCAAAGGCGCTGACTGGTATTCGTGATATGTGCCGAGGCCGAGCCCAAAGAAGTCGCCCACCGGGGCTTCCACCGATGGCGAAGACTCTCCATCCCAATACATGCGTAGCACAATCGCTTTCAGATGGTCGCGATCTCGAGTCGCGATCGTCATCCAAATGTGCGTGATCTCTCCCGGGCCATTCTCGTCCAGCAATGTGAGCGTACCTCCTGCAGGAACTTCCCTGAAATCCGCATTTCCGCCGGTGCGATCGTAACTGGACGCGCGATGAAGCACGTAGTCTTGGGGACGTGTCAGATCGGGAAAGAGCGGAATTTGCGCGATTGCGGTAGAACTGAGCAGGAGAATGCAAAAGAGGCTCTTCATGAATCAATTTCCAAATCGCAATGAGTGTCATGCAATACGTGATTTGCGGGCCGATTAGAACGTCAGTGCGTAAAAGCAGCTAAAAGCCCATAATGTTGTACCCGCAATCGACGTAAATCGTCTCGCCAGTAATGCCGGTGCTCAAATCCGAGGCCAGATAGAGAGCGGCATCTCCCACCTCGCTTGTTTCCACGTTGCGCTTGAGCGGAGCACGTTCGGAATGTGCCTTCAGCATGTCTCCGAGGCCTGAGATTCCGCGTGCTGCCAGAGTCTTGATGGGACCTGCAGAGATCGCATTTACGCGGATCTTTTGCGGTCCTAAATCAGCAGCAAGATATCGGACTGAAGCTTCCAGTGCCGCCTTGGCAACCCCCATCACGTTGTATCTCGGAACAACCTTTTCCGCGCCGTAGTAGGTCATGGTGATCATGCTTCCGCCTTCTGTCATCAGCGGCGCGGCAGCACGGGCGACTGCGATCAGAGAATATACACTCACATCGTGAGCAATGCGGAAGCCTTCGCGAGTGGTAAAGATGAAGTCATTCTTTAGCTCGTCGGCGGGTGCAAATGCCACGCTATGAACCAGGCTGTGCAGCTTGCCGTATCGCGACTTTACTTGTTCAAACAACTGATTGATTTCCGCATCGTTGGAAACATCGCATTGGTACGCCTCTGCGCCAGGCAGAGCGTTAATCAAGTCTTTGGCTTCTTGCGCAAGCCGCTCGTTCTGATACGTAATCGCCAGCGTCGCGCCCGCTGCCTGCAGCTTTTGCGCGATCGCCCAGGCGATACTGCGTTTGTTAGCGATCCCGAAGACGATCGCCACACGTCCTTGCATGTCGATCATTCCATGCTCCTAAAAACGAACAAGAATACCAGCTCGCTTCATCACGAAGACACTGAGAACAGCGGGAACAAATTCAGTAGTTTGGCCAGGGCTTAATCGCATCTTGCCGTGCCGCACTACCCCTGGCCAGAATGACGACTATTACAAGTCTTCTCCGTGTTCTCCGTGGCTCCATAGTGAAATGGGTGGCGCATTTTACGTTGCTTAGCAGTTGATTCCCATCACCCTGCCGTACATAATCGAAATGAGGTGCTCTGATGCCGGCAGATTTCAGTCAGACTAAACGCAAACTGGATGAAGCAGCTTCCAAGATTGAGCAGGAGATCAAGGGAGTAATTGAACATTTGAACGATCATGTCGTTCCCAAGGTTCGCACCGAAGGCACACAGGCGCTGCGCACTGCAGCCGAACAACTGCGCAAGTTAGCTGATCGCCTCGATAACTCGAAATCGGGACCTCGCCAGGAATGAAGTTCTCTCACCTTCTCCTGCTTTTGGTTGTGATTCTGAGCGCTGTCGGGTGCAACCGTAGGGCAACGGACGCCAAAGTCCCTTCGCCGCCTGATCTACCGCAACCGACAATGGCATCTGCTGCGCCTCAGTCCGAACGCACCATCCCGCGCACTCCTGCTGTTTCGCCAAACCCACCCGTCACCGACAATGAGCTTGCTCCTCTTGCCGGAGTAGAGAAGCCGCTCTATACGGAGCTTGGTCTTGCGAGCTGGTACGGACCGCCATATCACAATCGCCGCAGCGCAAATGGCGAGCTCTACGACATGAATCAAATGACCGCCGCGCATCGCACGCTGCCGCTCAACACGATTGTTCGCGTCACGAATACCAAGACTGGCAGTTCGGCGGTCGTCCGCATTACTGATCGAGGGCCGTTCATTGGCGAGCGTATGCTCGATCTTTCTCTGGCGGCCGCCAAAGCAGTGGACGTATGGGGACCAGGAACGGCATGGGTGAAAATGGATGTTCTGGCAACGCCTGTCCCGCTCAATAGCGGCGGGAAGTGGGAGGTTCAAATTGGGGCATTCGACAACGTCGAAGTAGCTACCCAGTTAAAGGAAGAGATTCTCCGTCGCTACCACCCTGCTCGAGTCGCAGAGTTTGCCGGCCCCACCGGCGAATGGGTACGCGTGCGTGTGCAAAACGATCAACGTGAATTGGCCGAAGAGATCTCTCGCAGCATCAGTACGCCGCAAGGCGGGGTCTTCCTCGTGAGACTAGATTAAAAGCAGAAGGTGGAGCTGGTATGGACTGTCTTTTTTGCCGCATCGTTCGCGGCGAGATTCCTTCGAAGAAGGTCTACGAAGATGCCGAAACCTTCGTCTTTGACGATATTAAGCCGCAGGCGCCCACACATGTTCTGATCATTCCCAAAAAGCACATCGTCGATGTGAAAGAGGCCAAGCCCGAGGACGCCGAGATCATCGGCAAGCTGCATCTGGTTGCAGCCAAAATCGCGCGGGACCGCAAGATCGAGTCTGGCTATAGAACTGTGTTTAATGTTGGTCCGGCTGCAGGCCAGTCAGTGTTCCACTTACATCTTCATTTGCTTGGCGGCAGGCCGCTGAGTTGGCCTCCGGGATAAGAAGCGCGGCTGCGCAAAGATGTTTGGAACACCGCGTTTCAAAGTACTGCGTTTCAGACAAGATCGGTTCAGAAAACCGCGTTTGCGAAACGCTTCTGTTGAATATTCCTCTTATCCTTCCGCTTCTTGCAAATCCGCCGAGTGGCGACGTAGCAGCGCGGGAAGGTTCTGTGAAAAAGCAGAGCGTGGCACGACCATATCGCATCCGGCTTCCTGCGCCTTCACCTTGAGATCGCCTTGAACATGGGAGAGGAATCCCACGATTGAGGTCTGTTTCTTAAGTTTGCTTTTCAGCTTGGGAATTACGGTTAGAGGCTTCGCGTTAGCGTTATTAAGGTCGAAGATTATGAGCGAAGGCTTCTCCTCCTCGTCGCTAATAAGCCGGTCGATGACTTCTTTCTCTGCCTTCGCGAACTCGACCTTCACACCGATCTTGCGCGCCGTCTCCTGAATCTTGGCAAGGAAGAAGAGATCATCAATAAAGCAGACTACGCGTGTGGGAGCATCG
>DATLKS010000853.1:0-2478 GCA_035538255.1 Terriglobales bacterium | reverse complement strand
CGGGTTGCCGTCCTCCATGGCCGCATGGAAGCGGATGTGAAAGAGCAGGTGATGCGCTTATTCCAACAGGGCACGATTCAAATCCTGGTGGCAACCACGGTCATCGAAGTGGGAGTGGATGTGGCGAACGCCACGGTGATGGTCATCGAGCATGCCGAGCGCTTCGGGTTGGCGCAGCTGCACCAGCTGAGGGGCCGCATCGGTCGCGGCTCCGCCCGTTCTTATTGCATTCTGATGACGGGCAGAAAGATCTCCGAAGAGGGCGAGCGCCGCCTGGACGCCATGGTCCGCACCAGCGATGGATTCGAAATCGCCGAGCTGGATCTCGAACTGAGAGGCCCGGGCGAGTTCTTTGGCACCCGCCAATCCGGGCTGCCCAGCTTTCAGATCGCCAACCTGATGCGCGACCGCGACCTGCTCGAGCGGGCGAAACAGGAAGCCCTGGCCGTCCTCTCCGGGCCTAACCCGGAGGTGTCGCAGACGGAAATCGACCGCGCCACCCGCGAGGTGCGCCGGCGCTGGGATAAAACCTACGGTTTGGTGGAAGCCGGCTGAAATCGCACCACCGATCCTGGTGGAAAACCGCCGGGAAAGTCGTCCTAGAGTTCGTAACTGACTGAAACTAAACGGTAGGGATAGCGCTCCAGGGCACTTATCGGACTGCGGAGACGGGTTACCGGACTGTGATGGCCAGGTGCTAAAGCTAAAGAGCCTGAAAATCATGGACCCGACACTTCTTTCCTTGCTGGAAACAATCCCGGAGAAACCGCCTCGCTCCAAACTCGAAACTCATCGCGAACTGATCCGCCAACTGCGGCGGAAGGCTGCAACTATCCCGACATCGTGCGCATTCTCCGCGAACGCGTCGGCCTTGACGCGCCAGTAAGCACATCCATTCCTTCGTCAAGGTTAGTGCTAAACACCGAAAGCAAGCGCAGTACGAACTCTCGCCGCTCGAATCCGAGTCGAAGTCGATCCCGCGAAACAGGACTGGCCCCATCCAGACTTGCGAAACTGTTGGGCGAAAGCCTGCGACAGTGCTTTCAGCAGTCCGGTCTGCCGGACACTGCCAGGGCTCTTGGACAATCTTCTTCCGAAATGAACTCGGTGCAAAAACAGCTTGTAAGCGTGCTGCGCGAAGTAGCTCACCCCGACGTCGGAGTGGTTGGCAGGATCAGGAGTGCCAATGACTCACTCCTGCGAAGCATGGCCGCTCGTACACAACAGATGGACGACTTTCTTCTCAGGCTGGAAAGACAGGTCTGGGCTGTCTGGCTGCCCGTTGTTGCGAGTGCTGCATTGGCATTGGGATTTGTCTTGGGAACATGGTTTGCGAACATGCAACAACGAACACCGGAGCCGCCAAATTCCGCTCGGTCGCAGCGGGCCTCGATGCTCGCGGTTCCTAGCGAACACGAAAGAGGGCACCGAGGGAAGTATTGAGTAATCTAAAGTAGTAGTTTATATTTCTCATGTGCGATATATCCAGAGAAGGCTGGCGACCGTCGTGCAAGATGCGGCGCGGCACTTTCCTGCGGTTGTCGTTACCGGACCACGTCGTGCGGGCAAGACCACTCTTCTGCGCAAGCTCTTTGCTAAAGCCGAGTACGTACTGCTCGAAGATCATGATGTTCAAGCACGGGTGCGCAGCGATCCCCGCGCCCTCCTAGAGGCGCTTCGTCCTCCAGTCGTTTTCGACGAGATTCAGAACACGCCGGAATTGCTGGCTTACGTTCGTACCGTTATCGACACGGGCCGACGCCGGATGGGACAGTGGCTGTTCACCGGCTCTCAAGAAGCTCCACTGATGCAAGGCATCAGCGAATCGATGGCAGGTCGAGCGGCCATCCTTCAGCTCCTACCTTTCAGTCTCTCGGAAACCAAGAAAGTGAATCTACTGCATGGAGGATTCCCAGAGGTGCTCGCTCGGCCGAAGGCTCGTCGCCTCTGGTTTGCTTCCTACCTGCAAACGTACCTGGAGAGAGACGTGCGGGCGATCACGAACGTGCGAGACTTGGCAACGTTTCGTCGTTTTCTGGCACTTTTGGCGAGCCGCCACGGCCAGATTCTGAATAAGACGGACCTGGCTGCGCCGCTCGGTGTCACCGTACCCACAATTGGTGATTGGCTGCAGATTCTTGAGGTGACTGGCCAGGTTATTCTCGTACCGCCGTATTTCGAAAGCCTCGGGAAGAGGCTGATTAAATCGCCGAAAGTCTACCTGGGTGATTCCGGGCTCGCCTGCTACCTGCTCGGGTTGACATCTGTGGCTGAGCTTGAGCGCTCACCGTTCCTTGGATCTCTCTTTGAAGGCTTCGTCGCAGCGGAAATTATCAAGAGCCAGGCCGAGCGTGGAATCCGCAAGGAGCTCTACTATTTCCGCGATCAGCAGGGCCTAGAGGTAGACTTTCTTGTCCCACGCCCTAACGCCAAGCTGTGGTTGATAGAAGCGAAGTCGGCCAAGACTGTCCGGCCGCC
>DATLKS010000852.1:0-14229 GCA_035538255.1 Terriglobales bacterium | reverse complement strand
AGCCTGGTTTGTTTGTCGAAGTGGTCATGGCGCGAAAGTATAAATCCGAAAAACTTAGACAAAAGATTAAAACTCGCCCTAGTTCCCGGCTGCAGGGACGAATTGCACACGGAGTGGGACCTGCAAATTCGAGCTCCATGGCGAACGTTAGCTCATTGGTTCCGTTAAAAACCGGTTTTGCACAATTTTCGTTGACAATTCGCCTTTTCTTCGCAACACTGTTTGCCGTATGGCTCTCACCAAAAGGCAGCGCGAAGTCTACGACTTCATTTCCTCCTTCGTTCAGTCGAAGGGATACTCACCGTCGTTTGAAGAGATCGGCTCGGGCCTGAGCCTTCGCTCGCTTGCGACCGTGCATAAGCACATTACCAATCTCGAACGCAAAGGACTGCTTAAGCGCGACTACAACCGCAGCCGTTCCATCGATCTGCTCCCGGTTAAAGGAATCCCGCGCGCGCGACCTAAGCCGGCAGAGACGCTCCGCCTGCCCCTGGTCGGGCGCATTGCCGCCGGGCGTCCCGTGGAAACGTACGAGAATCCGGAAACGATTGCGCTCGAAGACATCACCCGCTCAAAAGAAGTCTTCGTGCTCGAAGTTCGAGGCGACTCGATGCAGGACGAGCACATCGTCGATGGCGACTACGCCATGGTCGAAAAAGTGAGGAATGCCCGCGACGGAGAAATTGTCGTTGCTCTGGTCGAAGGCAGCGAGACAACGCTGAAGCGTTTTTATCGTGAAGGTCCCAAGGTGCGCCTGCAGCCGGCGAATGCGACGATGGCGCCGATCATGGTGGCGGCAAATGCAGTGCAGATTCAAGGCAGGGTGATTGGGGTGCTCAGAAAGTATTAGAAGTTCTTGCGGTTTGAGTCTTTCATCCTGAAGCGCTTCTTGTGCGCGAAGGATCTCGCGCGATCTGTCGACCTTAATGCTGTTGCGAGTTCCTCGGTCAATGTCTTCGTGAAGGAGCCATGATATTGCATGGGACTCCTAATCATTCCGGGAGATCCTTCGCGCAAAAGAAGCGCTTCAGGATGACAAAGAACTAATACCTCGTTCGGTCGCCCCTCGCATCGCACATGATCACGTGCACATTCGCTGAACCCATCTACCTCCCGCAAAAATTCCCACAAGAAACTTTTTTATTCACAAGCTACTCACAGAGGCTCACCGACGACAAGCGATGAACCTCGAATATTTGCGCTTACAATCCGCTGCTGGGACCTTGGCTACTGCTGAATTAAATCTCGAACGCGGCATGCCCGCGAGCATCGAAGCAGAAAAATCGATTCTCGGGGCGATCCTTCTAGACAATCTCGCGTACAACGAAGCGGCAGAGACGATTCGCGCTGACGACTTCTATCTCGACTCGCACCGCCGCCTCTTCCAACGCATGATGGACCTGATGGAAACCGGGCGGCCGGTTGACATCATCACCCTCACCGAAGAGCTCTCGAAGAAAAAAGAAGTCGAGTCGATCGGCGGCGTCGCATACATTTCCTCGCTTACCGATGGACTGCCCCGGCGGCCGAGCATCGCGCAGTACGTGCGGATCGTGCGCGACAAGGCGCTGCTGCGCTCGCTGATCAACGCATGCAGCGCGGCAATGGCGCGCGCCGCCGATCAAGCTGATCCGGCTGAAGAGATCATCGATGCGGCTGAATCGGCAATCTTCCAAATCTCCGAGAACCGCATCGGCCAGGGATTTCTCGGCATACCTGAGATCGTTAAGCAATCCTTCGGCAGCGTCGATGCGCTGTATGAACGCGGCCAGCGCATCACCGGTCTCGAGACTTACTACGAGAAGCTCGATGAGATGACCAGCGGCCTTCAGCCCTCCGATCTGATCATCATCGCCGCGCGTCCTTCCATGGGCAAAACTGCATTTGCCATAAACATCGCTGAGAACGCGGCCGTGCGCGGCGGCAAAGTTGTGGGAGTTTTCTCGCTGGAAATGTCGCGCGAGGCCCTGGTGCTGCGTATGCTTTCATCGCAGGCGCACGTCGATTCGCACAAACTGCGAACGGGATTTCTTAGCCGCGACGATCGTCAGAAACTCGTTTCTGGGCTTAACGCACTGGCGGAGGCGAAGATTTTCATCGACGACACTCCGGGCATTTCGCTCACGGAGATGCGCGCCAAATCTCGTCGCCTCATGCAGCAGAACGACGGCAAGCTCGATCTCATCGTCGTCGATTACCTGCAGCTCATGAGCGGTGGTGGAGGCAAGCGCTATGAGAACCGTACCCAGGAAGTCTCGGCGGTTTCTCGAGGATTGAAAGCGCTGGCCAAGGAGCTGCGCGTGCCCGTGATCGCGCTTTCGCAGTTGAGCCGTGCTCCTGAGAGCCGCGGGAAAGGCGAGCAGCGTCCGCAGCTTTCGGATCTGCGCGAATCAGGTTCAATCGAGCAGGACGCCGACGTAGTGGCCTTCATCTATCGCGAGGAGTACTACATGAGAAGGGACGAAATACCTCCCGACATCGAAGGCGTAGCCGAAATCATTATTGCCAAGCAGCGCAACGGCCCGACAGGTAGCCTTAAGCTCGCTTTCCTGAAGAACTCCACTCGGTTTGAGAACATGATGGAAGGCGCTGCGCCTGCGTAATACTAGGCTTTCGGCTTTCGGCTCTCGGCGTTCGGCCAGGAAACATCTCGGGTGAGGCTGGCAGCCTTCGTTGACGCGTGATCTCTCGATGAGTGCGTGGTTGGTTTGAGCCGAAGGCCGAAAGCTGACCGCCGCCTTCCAGCAGCTCTCGATTTTTCCCAACGGTACTCTGTCTTTTGGCAATCTAACCAAGTCATGCGGTTACAGATGCCTTCCCCGAAACTGCTCAACCTTCTCAACACCGCCATCGGAACTGTGCTCTGCGCGTCAGTAGCTCTGGTTCTAGCGCTTGTTTTCAATCAAACCCGACTTGAAGTTGCTCTCCCTCTCATCTCACTTGCCGCCGTCCTTGCTGTGGCAGCGCGGTTCGGCGTAGCTACAGGAGTGCTGGGCAGCGTTGTCTCTGCGCTGCTGCTGGCGTATTTTGTGTACGCTCCTGAGGGATCATTCCATGTGGTCAGCTATGATGCCCGCGCAAATCTCTCCTGGCTCTTGATCGGCGGCATTTCGCTGAGTTTTCTGTTTACTCCGCGGCGCAATGCGCAGCCTCGCGAGTACGAAGAAGGCCGCTCGGGCGACAACTAGAAGCAACGTGGAGCCCCGGCTGGGCGTTTCTGTCGTTAAACCCAAACAGTTCTTTTCAAGCACTACTCTTCCAGAGCTTTCAGGTTATTTGACGCAGAAGAACACTTCGATTTCTTCCACACTTCTGGCTACGCCGTATTTCGGCAGGCTCTGGAAGAAGATGCGGCCGTAGCGCTGGCGATGGATGCGGTTATCGAGCAGCACCAGGACTCCGCGATCATGGAGAGAGCGAATCAGACGCCCGAATCCCTGCTTCAACGTAATCACCGCTCCGGGCACCTGATACTCCATGAAGGCATTACCGCCGTCTGCGGCGATGGCAGCAATGCGCGCCGCGACCACGGGATCGTTCGGGACGGCGAATGGGAGCCGGTCGATGATCACGCAACTGAGCTGCTCGCCCTGCACATCCACTCCCTGCCAGAACGAAGAAGTCGCAAACAGAATTGCGTTAGGCGTGGTGCGGAACTCTTCGAGCAGCGCATTGCGCGGCGCTGAGCCCTGGATCAGCATCGGATACTCGAGCTCGCCCAGCAGACGTTCGTAAATGTCCTGCATCTGCGAGTAGCTGGTGAAGAGACAGAAGGCGCGTCCACGCGTGGCCTCGAGGACGCGGCGCATTACCTGAGCTGCTCGCGCCGCGAACTGATCGCTGCGCGGATCGGGCAGTTCCTCCGGAATATAGAGCAGTGCCTGACGCGAATAGTCGAAATGCGAAGGCACAACCAGCGCCCGAGCGTGATCCAGTCCTAAACGCCTTTGGATGTATTCGAATCCGTTGCTCACCGCGAGAGTGGCGGAGGTGAGGACAGCCGAGTCAAGATTCTCAAAGAGCGTCTGGCGCAAGAGCTGCGATACATCGATTGGAGTCGCCTGCAGCGAAACCATGCGCGAGCCCCTGCGGCCCAGACCGCTGCGGCGTTCGATCCAATAGACGGTATTGCTTTCCTTCGATTCGAGAATGAACGAGAGCTGCACGCGAATCTCTTCCGCGCGGCGCACGAACTGAAAGACCTCTTCCGGCTTCTCTTTGATTCCGTCCAGTTCCGCCGCGAGCCGCGTGAGTGCGTGCATCAGCGAAACGTACTCGTCGCCGTTCTCTTCCAGAAACTCAGCGCGATTGGTAAACGCGAAGCGTCCTTCGCCTGACGGGATCAGACCGAAGAAAAACTGCGAGCGTTCGCGCAGGTTCGCGCACGCCTGGATGACGGGTGCCGGCAGCGTTTGCTTGATGCGCAGCGTAGTCTCCACGTCACGCGCCAATTCGTCGAAGCGAAGATTGCCAACCGACACGCCGAAGTAGCTGCCGGCCACGTCTTCCAGTTCATGCGCCTCATCAAAGACCACGATTCCTGCCTCGGGAAGGACGCCGGCATCAGATGCACCGTCAGCCGCGCGCTTGATCGCCAGATCGGCAAAGAACAGATGGTGGTTGACAATGACGATGTCGCTCTCGAGCGCGCGCCGACGCATCTCAGTGATAAAACAGCGCTCGAATTGTTGGCATTTCTGGCCAGTGCACGCATCCGTGCGGGCATCGATTTTGTGCCAGAGTGCGCTGCTCTCGGGCAGCCCGGCAATCTCGGCGCGATCGCCCGTCTCGGTGCGCTCCTCCCATTCGACGATCTTCTGATATTGATTGACCTCCTCCACCTCACGGAGGATCGGCTGGCTCTTTAGGTCGTAAAGCTTCTGCCGGCACAGGTAATTATTGCGTCCTTTCATGTAGCAGACGCGCAATTTGCCATCGCCGTTCGGGAAGAGCACCTGTTCCAGAAAGGGAACGTCCTTGTAGAAGAGCTGCTCCTGCAGATTCTTCGTGCCGGTGGAGATGATTACGCGCTTGCCGGAGCGGATTGCGGGAAGCAGATAAGCCAGCGTCTTGCCCGTGCCGGTACCCGCCTCGACCAGCAGGTGCCGGCGATCTTTGATTGCCTGCTCGACGGCTTCGGCCATCTGTAACTGCCCGCGACGAAACTCGTATGCCGGGTGTGAGTTGGCGAGTGCGCCGCCGGGAGCAAAGAAGGAATAAAGCGAGCCTCTGGCTCGATCAGATTGCGGAGCAGTCGCATTTTGCGGAACAGAAGCCAAGGAAGCCTGAGGGCCGCACAAAGCAGCGCGGAGTGAGTCTCTATAATAGCTTGAGGGCTGCGTTCTGCAGCCTTCTCTCTTGCATCCGGCACGGGCGCCCTCGCCTGTGGATGGATGTCAGCATTCTTTTAGTTCGGTACAAACACTCGGCTGAGGGCAGCCGGATCCACGTTGTCTGGACGAGCTCTTTGCCAAAGTCTTCCACACGAGTCCAAGCGCGGCCGCTGCCGGCCACGGGCGGTCGACCGCCCATGCTTGCCATTGTCGGGCGACCGAATGTCGGCAAGAGCACGCTCTTCAATCGCCTGATCGGCAGCCGCCGATCCATTGTCGGCGACGAGCCCGGAATTACGCGTGACCGCCTGTATGGCAAGGCAAATTGGAATGGTCGAGATATTCGCGTGGTCGACACGGGAGGAATCATTCCCGACGACAAAGAGCTGATCCCTTCTGAGATCTACCGCCAAGCGCGAGTTGCGCTCGACGAAGCCGATGTGATCGCAATGGTCGTCGATGGACGCAGCGAACTGGCGGCTCCCGATATCGAGCTTGCTCGCCTGTTGATTCGAAGTGGCAAGCCTGTGTTGCTGGCGGTGAATAAGATCGACTCACCCAAATTGGAATCCATTGTTGAAGATTTTCGCCGACTTGGCATTCAGAATGTCTTTCCCGTTTCCGCAGAGAACGGCAATGGCATCCCGGAGTTGCTCGAGGCTGTGCTGGAACTGGTGCCCGTGGCTCCTGACACTGGGGCGGAGCAATCGGCTGCGCTACAAGAAGAAGCCGAAGATGAGCCGGGTGCGGCTGCCGCCGAAACCAAGATCGCCATTATCGGGCGGCCGAACGTGGGTAAATCCACTCTGCTGAATCAGCTTACGGGGACGTCGCGCGCAATCGTCTCTCCCATTGCGGGAACCACGCGCGATGCTGTGGACGAAGTCGTCGAGCGCGGCGAGCAGCGCTATCGCTTCATTGATACGGCCGGAATTCGCCGCAAAGGTAAGACGAGGCTCATGGCCGAGAAGCTATCTGTGGTAATGGCGCGCAAACATCTCGAAGCTGCGGACGTGGCGCTGCTGATCATCGATGCCACCGAGGGCGTCACCGCGCTGGATGCGACCATCGGTGGATACGCGCACGAGAGCGGGCGCTCGGTCGTAATCGTCGTGAACAAGTGGGACCTTGTCGGACCGGCTCGAACTGATGGAAAACCGGCGGCAGATCAGGCTCTTTTCGAAACACAGCTTCGCGAGGCGTTGAAGTACTTAAGCTACGCGCCCGTGCTCTTCATCTCCGCGGTAAGCGGAAAGAACGTCGATCGGGTATTCTCGGCGGTGCAGCGAGTAGCGCAGGAACGCCGAAAAAGAATTTCCACCGGCGAGATGAACCGCTTTCTGAAATCTGTCGATTTCGAGCGCGCCTCTTCACCTGGATACGGCGTTCGGATTCAATACATGACCCAAGCTGCTGTTGCCCCTCCAACGTTTATCGTGTTCACAAACAGGCCGGGCAAACTGCATTTCTCCTACCAGCGCTTTTTGGAAAACCAGATTCGCCGGGCGTTTGGATTCGAGGGCACACCGATCTGGATCAAGGCGCGAGGTAAGGAGAAGAAATAAATCGAAGCGAATTCTCGCATCATGTCCACCATCGACGAAGTTGTCCTCGCCAACGAACACTACGCCCAAACCCACAAGCTGCATCGTCTGTCGCCGCGTCCAACGCGCAAGCTAGCGGTAGTTACATGCATGGACACCCGGCTTACAAAGGCCACTCTCGGCTTAGCTGACGGCGATGCTCACATCATCCGTAACGCGGGGGGAATTGTCACCGACGACGCACTGCGATCGCTCCTGATCTCGCATTACCTGCTCGGGACTGAAGAGTTCATGGTGATTAATCACACCGATTGCGGGCTGATGCGCTCGACTGAAGAAGAGTTGCGAAGCATGATTGAACGCCATGCTGGAACTGCCAGCATCTCGCCCGAGCGGTTCTACGCCTTCAAGAAGCCGGAAGAAAATGTTCGCAAGCAGCTCGAGAAGCTGAAATCGCACCCATGGGTGAGAAAGGAAATTGTACTGCGGGGATTTGTCTACGACGTGGATACAGGAAGACTGAAGGAAGTGTTTCTATGAGTTTCCCGGACTAGTGCATGAACGCGGAGACGAGCCCGTAAGTGGTGCATCGCGATTAAGGTACTGTCCGACGATCAACATGGCAATGTCATATTGTCCATGCGGTGCTGGTCTCCGGTTAAGATCGCTTTAACGGCGGGCAGGCCGACAGCCGACGGTTTTCTTGACAGTCCCTCGTTCCGAGCCATAGAGTGAGTTCCTGCTTCGCGCATCACAGCACGAAGCAACCACAATCTGACGCAGCTCGCGCGATCCCGCTTGGCGGCGGGGTCAGGGAAGCGGGTGAAAATCCCGCGCTGCCGCGCAACTGTAAGCGAGTCAGGAGACCCGAAAAAGCCACTGTGCCCCTTTGCGGCATGGGAAGGTGGGTTCTCCGGAGTGCCTTGGCATTCACTCGCAAGCCAGGAGACCGGCGCGATCTGCACAACCCAATCCCACTCGCGTGTACAGGAGGATTGCCGTGCTGAAACGTCTTCTTTTCGTTCCCATTTTGGCTTTGCCGCTTCTAGCGAAGGCCGCCGACTTCACCGTTCGCGTTACCGATCCCGACGGCCATAGCGTCGCGGGAGCGCGTGTCACTCTCTTTCGAACTTCAAACGACGCTGCCGTTGCCTCGCACGATACAGACACCACAGGAACTGCAGCCTTTTCGAATCTTCCTGCGAACAGCTACCGCGTGCAGGTGCTCGCGCCAGGATTCGCCGAGAGCATCACCGACAGCACGTCTTCTACTGAGTCTTCGGTCGAGATACATCTGAAAATCGCGTCTCGAAATGAAACTGTGGAAGTCACTGCGACAGGCACGCCTCTGCCCGCCGATGAAACGGGCGCGCCGGTCGAGGCGGTTGATCGTGCCACCCTCCTTAATCGTCAGCCGGTGGAAGCAGCTGATGCGATTCGTTTTCTACCCGGAGCCATCGTGGACGTTGATGGACGGCGCGGCGGACTCGGGTCGCTGTTCGTGCGCGGTGGAGATTCGCGTTACAACAAGGTCATCGTCGATGGCGTGCCGATCAACGAGCCTGGAGGTACATTTGATTTCGGAGTTCTCCCTACCGTGGGCGCAGATCGTTTTGAGTTCGTCCGCGGGCCCGAGAGTGTGCTCTATGGTTCTGACGCGCTCACCAGCGTTGTGCAGATGTTCAGCAGCATCGGGACCACACGAACTCCAGAATTAACGCTCAGCGCCGATGGCGGAACATTCTCCACTGCTCATGGTTCCGCATCGCTCGCCGGAGCCTACCGGCGCTACGACTACAACCTTTTCGCCGACCAATTCAATACCGAGGGACAAGGGGTAAACGATAGCTATTCCAACTCCGCTCAGGGCGCAAACCTGGGGGCGCAGCTAGCTTCGCATGCGGCTCTTCGCCTCCGTGTGCGTCATTCCGATGAACGCAGTGGGGTTCAGGGATTTTACAGAGTCTCTGGCCTGCAATACGTGACGCCGGATACAGATGAACGGGCTCGGCAAAACAACTTTCTGGCCGATGCCGAAATTGCGCTCGATTCACCTTCGCAGTGGAAGCACACGTTCAGCGGCTACGAATATCACCACAAGCGCTTGAATCTCGACACGTTGGCCGACCCAGGCCGCGCGCTGATATTCGATTTCCCATTTTCGTCATACACCGACGACAACCGTGCCGGCTTCATGTATCACGGAGAATGGGATCCGCGCCTGTGGGCACGTACGAACTTCGGTTACGAATATGAAGATGAAGCTGGTCTGTTCGGCGATCCTACGGCGCCGCCTTTCGACCATGGATTGCGTCGAAACCACGCTTTTTATGGCGAACAGATATTGACCTATTCGCGCGTGACTCTAATCGCTGGTGGGCGCTATGTCCACAACGAAAGCTTCGGCAATCGCGGAGTGCCTCGTGGAGCGTTTACGTTTCTTGTCTCGCGGGGAGGAGACTTCTTCAGCGGTACGCGGCTCCGTTTTGCCTACGGTGAGGGAATCAAGGAGCCTGATTTCTCTCAGACGTTCGGAATCGGGCGCTTTGGAATAATTCCCAATCCGAACCTGAAACCGGAACAGAGCCGCACGCTTGAAGGTGCACTGGTACAGAACTTTCTCGGCGATCGCTATTCGATCTCTGCCGGCTATTACAACAATCTTTTTCGAAATCAGATTGAGTTCGCTTCTATCCCTCCGACATTCTTCACCGGACATTACGTGAACTTAAACAAATCATTGGCTCATGGAGCGGAGCTGGAATTCCATGGTCATCCAGCCACTCGCGTCAGCATCGATGCGTCATATGTCTACACCTCGAGCCAGATCTTGGTGTCGCCAGTCGCATTCGATCCACTCCTGGCGGCAGGCGCGCCACTGTTGCGCAGACCCAGGCATGCGGGATCCTTCACGATAAATTACATCTTGCGGCGATGGGGCGGAAACGTGAGCGGCGTCGGAATCGGCAGGCGCACGGATTCAGACTTCTTTGGACTCACTCCGCCGATCAACCACGCTGCCGGCTATGTGCGTGCAGATGCCAGCGGATGGTATGAGCTCCAGCGACATGTCACTGCATTTCTCGCGATCGAGAACTTCCTGAATCGCCGCTATGAAGAATCCGTTGGATTTCCGGCACTGAAGGCAAATTTTCGCGCGGGACTCCGGTTTCGTTTCGGCGGGGAGTAAACGGGAAGACGCGAACCCGAAGCTCACGAGGACAACAAACGAGGTCAGGAAAGCTTTTTGTGATCTCCGCCTCTTGCCTTGGTGACCTTCGCGTTCGCTCTTCTCCGGACTTACGCAGGCCTCGCACAGGCGAGCACGAAATTTCCGTCGGCGCTCTTCCATCTTCCTTCAATTCGGAACCTTGCCCCTTCAACAGCGCCGAGGAGGGCGGACTCGTCCGCATACTTAATTGAGCTGCTCATTCGCAGCTTCGCTCCAGCGCGAATCTCGATAGCTTCGCCTCCGAGATAAATGCGGAGATTTCGTCTGGCCGTGAATTGCTTCGTAACCGCGAACAGTCCATTCCCTGCAGGACCAGTAGCGAACTCGAGCTTCCCGTCAGCTTCGGTAATGCCGACGCCGTTGAGCGGTCCCCAGGCAAAACGGCGGTTTGTGGGATTGTCGTAGCCCGCCAATGTCGCTTCATTGTAGATCTCCCCATCAAACAGCAACCAATCATCTAGGCGTAACTGCCCGCGGAGTCGCCGCGGAAACTCTTGCGCACCAAATGCGCCGAGCGTATTGCCCAAGACAGTGAAGATCACGGGTGAGCCATCTTTATCTACTGCCATGGCGCACGCGTCTTTGAGATGAGATTCATAGCCAAGATCGCATTTGATACCACATATGTCAGGCAGGTGTTGTCCGACCTGCTCCATCGCCAATTCCAAAAGCGCCTGGCTAAAATCGGCACCCACATATCTGCTGAGCCCAATTGGGCGGCCTTGAAGGCCTTGGATCAGAATGGTGTCCTTGCTACCTTCTCCGCATCCCAATCCGCACACAACACGCGCGTTCTGAATGAGTGCTCCAATTTGTGGCCCGGCTGCCTTTAAGACCTCGAGAGAACGATTGGCATTGCGATATTCACTTGAGCTGCACAGATCTACCCAGGCCTTTACGGAGGAAGGAAACAGTAAAAGATTTCTTCGGGCAACTGGTGTTCGCGGAAAGACCTTTCCACACGATCGAGAATCTCGCGCTCTCGCAACAGAGTGATAATTCTCAGCCCGTCTGTGGACGCGGTCCATCGCTGCCTTAGTGTGTCGTCTAGCGCCATTCAGGCATTGTATTGACGGGCGCGTGGTCCCGATTCTGGGACGGAAGGCTTAGTTTGCCCAAAACTGTAGCTATTTGAGAGAATTTCTCACCAGATTGGGATTCAAAGCATCTAGATGAGGGCCGCTAGTACTTTCGGCGACTACAAGGAGAAAATGGAATGAAGATTCTGGAAATTACCGAAGTCGCTCCTACGTGTCACTCCAATATGAAGCTGGTTGAAACCGCTGAAGTGGCGCCAGCCTGCCACAACAACGTTAAAGTGGTTGAGAGCACTGAAGTTGCTCCCACCTGTCACTAGCAACCTGTAGGTAGAGACGTCCGCCACCGGTGGATGTCTCTACATGCTTCTCACTATGCCTTCCATTCCGCACGATCGGTTGTCTATAGGGGCCTTCTACAATCCTCATTTAGCGGAATTCACGCTCGTTCATCCAGATCTTATCGATCACCTCGCAATGGCCGATCCGCCTGCCATTGACGACGAGATCTTTCCGCAAATTCAATCAACGTTTCCCTTACTTCTACACGATTACCTTGGGCAACTCTCAGATCCGCTAAGCGAATTTGCCTTGCAACGCGCTCGCACGCTTCAGGACCGTTATCGATCGCCATGGGTAGCGGAGCACTTTCAATGTTTGCACACGCAGGACCACAGCCGCTCGCTGGATTATGTCTTTCCTCCACTCTATACCGAAGAATTCCTGCAGCGATTTTGCGAGAATGCGCTGATCCTGCGCGACGCCGTTGACGCGCCGCTGGTGATGGAGAACATTCCCGGTTTTTTCTCCGTTCTGCGCGCGCAGATGAGTGAGGCGGAGTTCCTATGCCGATTTTTCGAACGAACGAGCTGCGGATTTCTCATCGATCTCCCACACATCTGGCTTGCCGCTCATTATCGTGGCGTTGATGCGAAGCAGTATCTTGCCGACTTCCCACTCGATCGTGTAGTCGAGATCCATGTTGCGGGCGTGGAATTCAATCGCGATCTTCAGGGCCCGTGGATTGCCCCAACGCCTCCAAATACCGAAATACTGCAACTTGCCTGCTGGGTCGCAGAACGCGCGCCGAAGTTGCGCGCAGTAACCGTCGATGTCTTTTCACCGACGGTGACGGCAGCGCAACTGCAAGACAGCATGCGACTCACTCGTGCCGCTTTCGCGACAGCCCGCTCCGCGGCAAGCTAACTTTATGCCTGAGATCAATCGTGGGTTGGGCCGTCCCCGGCCGGAAGTTGTTGCCGATGCGGAGGTCGCGTCTTCACAACTTTCTGCGCTTCCCGATCGCGAACTCCATGATCGTGTGATCACTTATTTAACCGATGCAAGTCAGCGTTCGACTATGAACGTTGCAAATTTTCTCGATGAATTTGAAGCAGAGCGAGCCGGCCGCTTTTCGCGGTTTCTGGCACGACGTTACTACCGCGACCGGCTCATCCGTGGCTTTCGATACTCCCCGGTCGTTGTGCCGGACGTTGCTGCCGAGAGACTGGCAGAATCGCCACAATTTGACTGCATTCTTGATACCTGTGTCTTGGGGTCATTCACGACAGCCCAACGTGTGGGAGATCTCGCCGTCGCACAACTACTTGAGGAACAGTGTGACAAGCCGTGGTGGACAGAACTTCTGGAATACGAGCGCGCGTTCTTCCTGCAACTCGCGACTTCAGAAACGCTTCTCCGCAGCGAACTGCCGCAAAAGAACGTCTCGACAATTGCGCGAACATTCTCGTTTGCGATGACTGATCTTATCAGCGCGATCAAATCGCACCAGTCCCTTGATCGCGTCTTCGAGGGCGAATTGACTCTTCTCTTCTCACGCAATGGCCACGGCAGGATCTGCGTTGCTGACGTAGATCCCAATACATATGTGGTTTTCGAAGCTGTAGATGGACACAGAACCGAGGAGGAGATCGCGCAATTGTGTGCGATATCCCCGGCAGAAAATCGGCGAATCCTTGGAAGTCTTAGCGACATCGGAAGCGTTGTGCTTCCATTACGAAGCTGGACACAATCAACGCTACTGCAAGCTGAGTGCTGAGCATTTGTACCTGACGTTTGCTACGCGTCCAATTGATTTATCATCGCCGGTTGGCCTCAAGAGGCTGAACTTGCAAGATAAAGGAGAAAGCCGTGGCGCATTCACTTCCGCCGCTCCCCTACGACTATTCCGCGCTAGAGCCGTACATCGATGCGCAAACCATGACCCTGCATCATGACAAACATCATGCTGCCTACGTAAACAATCTCAATGCCGCAATCGAAAAGCATTCTCAACTCGCGAGCAAAAGCGTTGAAGATCTGTTGCGCGACATCAACAGCGTGCCCGACGATGTGCGCGCGACTGTCCGGAATAATGGCGGCGGGCACATGAACCATTCCATGTTTTGGCAGATCATGAAACCCAAAGGTGGTGGACCACCAACTGGCCGTGTCGGAGATGAAATCAAGAAGACCTTTGGTAGCTTTGAGGCATTTCAAAAACAATTCAACGATGCAGGAACGAAGCGGTTTGGCAGCGGTTGGGTGTGGCTGATCAGGAGCAAAGCCGGCAAGCTGGAGATCACCTCAACTGCCAATCAGGACAATCCTATTATGGATGGCCATTACGCCATTATGGGGAACGATGTCTGGGAACACGCATATTACTTGAAGTACCAAAACCGCCGCCCGGAATATCTCGCTGCTTGGTGGAATGTGGTGAATTGGGACGAGATCAACAAACGCTTCAAGTAATACTCAATCGGCTTCACTACAAGAAAAAGGCCGCTCATGCCCCGAGCGGCCTTTCTTCGCCTCTGTCGCCTGTTACCTTCTGAAGTCAGTCGTGGGCTTCGTTGCTGCTATCAGTTCGCCCATCAAGACTTGCGCCCATACGGTTATAGACCTGCGCAGAAATTCGTGTAGTCGCCTTAAGATGTTCATCTGCTCTTTACGCTGCCACTAGCGATGCCCAGTAACTCAGGTTTTTCTGTATTTGCCAAGGTTTGCATGATTTGTTTTCGCCGTGTCTCTCCTTCGATCACACTTATTCCTCCTTCATTTTGTTTTGGTATTCGCGCGAG
>DATLKS010000851.1:0-1619 GCA_035538255.1 Terriglobales bacterium | reverse complement strand
CCATAGGCTGCGGAGGGCTCGGCAGGACTGCGGGAGAAGGCTACGGCCATAAGTCCCGGGGGCAAGACTTCGAGGAGTCACATAGCGGCATAGGAAAGGAGGACGTACCGATGAATCTCTCGAACAATGACGGGCAACCGTCAGCGGAGAGGGAGGAGGAAAGGCCGCAAATCGAGGAGAACACCCACCAACCTAACACGCACTTGACGCAGAGCAAGGAGCGCGTGTCCCAGGGGCTGGCGGGTGTGCGGACAGCAGCACGGGAACATAAGGAGATGAAGTTCACCGCTCTCTTGCACCATATGACCGTCGATCTGCTCAGGGAAAGCTTCTACGCCTTAAAGCGGAAAGCGGCACCTGGGGTGGACGGCGTCACGTGGTCCGAGTACGAGACTGGACTGGAGGAGAGACTTGTCGACCTTCACAGTCGGGTCCACCGCGGCGCCTACCGGGCACTACCATCGAGAAGGAAATACATCGAGAAGTCGGACGGGCGGCAACGCCCGTTAGGAATCGCAGCCCTGGAGGATAAAATCGTCCAGGCTGCCACGGTCACCATCCTCAACCAGATTTACGAGGAAGATTTTCTCGGCTTCTCGTATGGCTTCCGCCCGGGGCGCAGCCAGCACGATGCGCTGGACGCGCTGGCGTTCGCGATAGAGCACAAGAAGGTGAACTACATTCTGGACTGCGACATTCGCAGCTTTTTCGATACTTTGGACAAAAGCTGGCTGCTCCAGTTTGTAGAGCATCGCGTCGCCGACCGACGAATCCTACGGCTGATCCAGAAATGGCTGAAAGCCGGGGTGCTGGAGGACGGCATATGGTCGGACCCGGAGACAGGAACTCCGCAAGGCTCGGTGGCATCACCGTTACTTGCAAACATCTACCTGCACTACTCGTTCGACCTCTGGGTGAATATCTGGCGCCAGAAATGGGCGCAAGGCGAGGTGATCGTCGTCCGCTACGCGGACGATATCGTCTTGGGATTCCAATACCAGTCGGATGCCGATCGCTTTCGAGAACATCTCGCGGAGCGACTGAAGAAGTTTGGATTGGAGCTTCACCCGGATAAGACGCGCCGGATTGAGTTCGGGCGGTATGCCGAACCCAACCGGAAGAAGAGAGGGGAAGGCAAACCCGAGACGTTCGGGTTCCTGGGATTCACGCATATCTGCGGGAAAACCCGGAATGGGAAGTTCGCCCTCAAGCGACACACGATTGCCAAGCGCTTGGTAGCCAAGCTGAAAGAAGTTAAGCAGCAGCTCCGAAGACGCATGCACGATCCAGTGGCGCAGACGGGGAAATGGCTTCGCTCGGTCGTGCAGGGTTACTTCAACTACCACGCAGTCCCGGGAAACCTGAGCCGATTGTGCTTATTTCGTCATCGGCTGATTCGACTCTGGCGCTGGGCACTCCGCCGCCGGGGTCAAAGACGCCGGCCCAACTGGGAACGAATGGAACGATTGGCTCAACGCTGGCTCCCGGAACCGCGTGCGCTCCACCCTTATCCCGATGCGCGCTTTGCCGCCCGACATCCGAGATAAGAACCGTATGCGCTAATGAGCGCCCGTACGGGTCCGTGCGGGTTGTGCCTTGAAAGCTCATGGAATTCAGTT
>DATLKS010000850.1:0-3330 GCA_035538255.1 Terriglobales bacterium | reverse complement strand
GGCGGCTTCTCGCCGTTCACCTTCGCGTCGACCTCGGCAAGGAACATATCCAGCTGCTTCGGACGACCGCGGCCCTTCCATCGTGACAGATCGATCGCCTGGAACTGACGAAAGCCGATCGGCTGCAAGGTCCCATCGATCGTGACGGGAAGCAGCCGGCCAGTGTCGCGGCCCGCGCTCGCCTCGTCGCGCACCCAGGCGGATTCGACGGAGTCTTTCGACCAAAGGACGACGATCACATCGGCAGTCGCAAGGGCTTCCTCGATCGCCTTCGAGAATTGCGCACCGCCGCGAACTTGCGTGTCCCACCAGACCTGGTGCCCTGCCTTTTCAAGGACTCGGGCGAACTGCCTGGCGCGGGTCGCATCATCCCGATCATAGCTCAGGAACACGCTGGCCATGGGCATCCCCCTGCGCGGCGGAGGCTGCACCTAAACGGCGGCGTCATCAAGTAATTGCCTACCGCAGCCCAACGCCACCAAGCAGGCGATGACAATTTTGCTCGGTCGCAGCTCAAGCTCTGTGTCGCAAAGGATTGGGAGGTGGACACTTGCCCAATTCGCCTTTCTCCCTCGGATCGAACGCTACAATTTATGTAATACGTAAAATATTCGTTGTTTTATGCTAGTATGAATGTAATAGGGCTCTAAGCAGGAGTCCTCACATGATTGTTCGCATTCTCAGCTTTCTTCTCTGGGCCGCGGTCGCGCTGGTAATTGCCGGAACGACATTGGGGCTGGCGGCCGTCGCGCAGGGCGCGTTGGCCGGTCACGCAGCACAAACCACGCTTCCGCTGCGCATCGAACCGGCGTCGGCAAGTGCGGTGCTCGATCGGGTGTCAGGAGATCGGGTCGGCGAACTGGTGTTCGAGCATGCGACGCTGAAAGTTCACGCCGGCGGGATCGGCTATGCAGCGCTCCAGGGCTTGGACATAGGTCTTACTGGCGGTCTGTGGCTGTTCATCTTGATCCTTACTCTTCGGCTCGTCAGACAGTTCGCAAGTGGACGGCCATTCGACCTCGTGGCTGTAAGACGTTTGCGATCCATCGCGTGGTCGATGATTGCACTCAATCTCTGGACGTGGGTGCGACTGCTCGCCCTCCCGCCGGTACTGCTTTCCGCGATCAATCCGGCCACCGACGGCTATCGAATCCTGCCGACGATCGCCCATGGTATAGCGGGTGTGAGAAATGCCCGTGTCGACAGCAGTCTCGGCGTGGGGCTCCTTGCCGCAGGGCTGTTAATCCTTGTGCTTTCAGAGGCGTTCCGAGTTGGCGCAGTTCTCCGCGAGGACAATGAGGGGATCGTCTGATGGCGATCGTCGTCAACATCGATGTCATGCTGGCGAAGCGGAAAATGTCGGTGACGAGGCTCGCCGACGCGATTGGCATCTCTCTCACGAACCTGTCGTTGCTGAAGACGGGGAAGGTGAAGGGCATTCGCTTCACCACGCTCGGCGCCATTTGTGCCGCGCTTGATTGTCAGCCGGGAGACATTTTGGAGTACAGGCCAGGATAATTCTGGGCCAACTGACACCCGCCTAAGACGCAAGGACGGCGCAGGAGGAGCATCCGCCGCCAAGTCGGAACGATACGCGTCATAACCAGCGCGGAATGGCACACGGCTTCAGCGGAAATCGGACACTGCCTTGCCTTGCTTCGCCGGTGATGACAGGTTCAGCAAATGCTGAAACACCTCTGTGCGATCACCTTGATCATGCCCGCCGTCGCCTGCAGCCAGCCTGCAGATCCGAACGTTGTTCGTGAAGCCGCGAGAGATTGTCTCGGGGCGAAATCGCAGGCCCCGAACGCGGCGTTCGCGCACCATCTGGTTCGGTTGTGCGATTGCACCGAACAGAACATACTGGCGTTACCGAACCACGATACCCAGGGGGCGATTGGGGAGTGTTACAAGCTGCTCGGCGGCGTGGCCGACGCCACAGACTACAAGGCAACGGGTATCCAACCTGCTGGCAGTCCCTCGTCGCACTAATGATGGCCTCAATGGATAACGAAGGCGGTTTGGCCGACGGGTCCATTCTTTACCGTGCGCATCGCGTGCGGTTCATCATCGCGCGACTTATGACGAAATGGCAGCAGTCATTTCGGCGGCACGAGATGGAAGACTCATCTCACTAGAACAGTGGCGCTCCGAGCATCCGAAGCATCCATTCAGACAGTGGCTGTTCAATTGGGGACTCCCCATCACAGGGGGTATCGCCCTCGCGACACTGCTACATCGCTTCAAGCGCTGATTGACCAGATTGAACTGTCCGAGTGTATCGCAGTCAGACTTTGCGCGCCAAGGTCTGAAAGAGGTGGAACGCGGACATTCAGGGAACGGCCTTGAAGCAAGCAGTCGTTAAGCGCAGAGTTAATTGTCACTGGGGCGGGACGATCGAATGGCGCGAGTGTTTCTGAGCTATGCACGCGAAGATGTCGAAACGGCGCGGAAGCTTGCCGGCATATTGGCCGGTTCAGGCCAGACCGTGTGGTGGGATCGCCACGTCCATGGCGGCGCGAACTTCAGCAATGAGATCGAGCGCGAATTGAAGGATGCCGATGCGGTAATCGTTCTGTGGAGTCCGGCCTCCCTTTCATCGGCTTGGGTTCAGGACGAAGCGGCCGAAGGCCGCGATTCAGGTCGTCTCGTCCCTGCTGTTTTGGATTCGGTGAAGCCGCCGCTCGGATTCCGGCAACTTCAGTGCATCGATCTGTCCTCGTGGAAAGTACATGGGGAAACCGAAGCGATCGAGGATTTGGTCACTGCGATATCGAAGATTGCCGGAGATGAGGCACATTCCGAAGTAAATAAGGCGAGAGGCAGCTCTCCATCCGTTTCAATATGTGTGCTCCCGTTCGTGAATCTTAGCGATGATTCAGAACAGGAATATTTCAGCGACGGGATCACCGAGGACATCATCACCGACCTGTCGAAGATTTCTGCGCTCGAAGTAGTCGCTCGCCATACCGCATTCACGTTCAAGGGTAAGGTCGTTGATGTCAAAGAGGTCGCCCGAACAATGGACGTGAGCCATGTTCTCGAAGGCAGCGTTCGAAAATCCGCAAGCCGCTTGCGGATCAGTGCGCAGCTGATTGCGGGTGCAACGGGCCGGCAGCTCTGGGCGGAGCGCTACGACCGCGATCTGACGGACATTTTCGAAATTCAGGACGAGATATCCCACGCTATTGTCGCAGCACTCGAGCTGAAATTGCTGCCGGAAGAGAAAGAGGCGATCGAACAGCGCGGCACCTCAAACGCAGATGCCTACAGATTCTACCTGATGGCGCGTCAACAATGGATCGGGGGCACATTTGGTGACGTGAAGCG
>DATLKS010000849.1:0-8148 GCA_035538255.1 Terriglobales bacterium | reverse complement strand
AGAACATCTTCCGCCTCATCGTCGTCCAGGGCCTCGGCTTGAGCGCAATCGGACTGGCCATCGGCATCATCGCCGCACTGATGCTTACGCGGCTGATGACGACAATGCTCGTGGGCATCGAGCCCACCGATCCGCTCACATTTGTCAGTATGATGCTGCTTTTTCTCGCCGTCGCAACAGCATCCTCCTGGATTCCAGCAAGCCGCGCCGCTGGAGTTGACCCCAACAAGGCGCTGAGAGAGGAGTGAATCTTTTGCCACAGAGCAGGATGGTCGGCCATCCTGAAGTTGGAATTCCCTGCTTGGTACTTTTCGACAAGCACTTACGTCATCCGACCGAGAATCGGGTTGCGCCGGAGCTGCCACACTCTTGTGGATCGACTTTCATGTAGAACTTGTGCTCATCCGCATGAGTAATTCGAAATCCGTGCTTCTCGTAAAAATGACGTGCCGGATTAATTCTTACAACCGACAGCGTAATCGCCTTTGACTCATTCCTGGCTTGTGCCAACAATACCTGAAGAACTTGCGTTCCAATGCCGCGCCGCTGCATCGCTGGGGTAATGTAGAAAGACCCGAGGTTTATCGTTGTACTGTCAACTTGCTCCTGAATCCAACCAACATCATGTGCATCCGCGCTGATGATCCTCACTTCATCGAGCTTGAAGAACTGAGCGAAGTTCTTCTCCTCACGTACCTGATCCCAACCGAATAGGCGCTCGATTATCCAGCGCATTGTCTCGAAGTACACGGTGCGCGCGAAGACGAAATCCTCATTGGCCGCTGCACGAAGCTTAATGTCCATCCGGAGTGCTTCCAGTTTACAAAGCATCGTTCAAAGTCGTCGCGGCGCTCTTAGAACCCCCTCTTCAAAATAACCGCTGTTGTTGTGCGCGGGAACTAAGCGTAGACGTCAAGGTTGCTCTCACCCGGTGCATTCGGTACGTATCGTCGCTAGCCTTGATCGGAAATGTCTCGGCGTCGGAATCTTGGGGGAGACCCGTGCTGTTGATCGCCGAGACATTTTCGATAAGGAGACAAGAAGGAAGGCCGCTGCCGCGGCGGACGCGGGTTATGGAGCTAGAGCGGCGTTTTGGCGGTAGAGGAGGCGACGATCGACCGATTCGCATTGGTTGTGAGGAGGCGATGGTGACAATGAGTGGGATTGGATGGGGTTGATTGCAGCCTTGGCGAGGGCGAAGAAAGCCTTGTCTGCGCGGGAAGTAGGGTTCTGCGGGGAGGCGGGTAGGAGGCGTCTGCGTAGTCCCGATTTGGGATGTTCGTTCATGAGGAATCGAAGTTGGAAGATGGCCATTGCAGCTCGTGTGGTTGAAAGCGTTGGAGGATGACCATGATGGCGCCGCAACGTGGGCAATGCCAAAGAGTTGTGTCGCATGCTGAAGATACGTTGCGGGAGGCAGAAGAACTGGTGGTGGTCAGGAGTTTCCTGCCAAGTGCGAGTCGACTAGAGCGAAACCGATTCGCCAGAAAGCCGAAGTGGCGAATGCATACAAATCCTTTGGGTAGAACATGGAGAAAGAATCGACGCTGGAACTCGACCGCGCTCAGCGTCATGAGTTTTTGCTGATTGCCGTGTGCGTAATCCTTCCATCGGAAGGTGACTCGCTCTCCATCGAAAGACAGTAAGCGATGATTGGAAATGGCCGACACGATGGGTGTATCGGCCCAAGTAGCGCAGCACGTGGATGGGGTCGCCAAAGGCTGGTTTGGCGTAAACCACCCAGTCCTTTTTATAGAGAGAACGGATTAGTCGGTGGAACTCGTGCGAGTCGGCGAGTTTCAAAGTGGGTCCTGCACACAAACGCTTATGGCGGCGATAGTGCCGCTTGAGTGCGCCCAAGAACTTACCCCGAAAAACACGGCTGAGCACCGAATCCCCAACCCTGCCAAGCACCACCCAAAGGATTTTTGACCCTGGAGTTCCTCCAGCATCATTTTGAGTAGTCGGGTCACAAGAACCTCCTTGTGACCGACACACTACGCTCGAGAACGCCGAGGAACACCCATGCGGTAGCGTCCGCCGCGGCAGCGGCTTAGTTCTGGTCGGGAACACGGAAGTAATGCGTCCGCGGCTAGGTGCATCAGTCCGGAAAGTCGGCTGGTCGGATTGTCGGGTAGCTGCCGACTCGCGAGCACCCGGAAACTGACCACTTACCGCATGGCATTCAGGGAAGATTTACCAGCCCATTGCGGATCGCGTACACCACCAGCTCTGCTGTCTTATGCAGGCCGAGGGCGTTCATGATGTTTGCCCGGTGAACCGCGACGGTATTCACGCTGAGATCGAGGTCGCTGGCAATCTCTTTGTTCGATTTGCCTACGGCAATTAGCTGCAGAACTTCCAGTTCGCGGGCCGTGAGTCCCGCGGCACGCTCACCTTTGAGCGTCTCAGCTCGCTTGAGTTGCGCGTCCAGAACCACGTCACCCTGGTGGACGCGGCGGATGGCCGCGGCAAGATCCAGATCGGAAGCATTCTTCAGGATGTAGCCGCGGGCACCAGCTTCGAACGACTGGCGCACCAGCGTTTCCTCGGAGTGCATGCTCAGCATCAGCACTGCTGTTTCGGGAAGGATGCTCGCGATATTGCGAGTGACTGCAATGCCGCTCTCGCCCTGCAGAGCGCAATCCATGAGGATAACCTGCGGCTTGAACCTCCGTGCCAGCTCCACAGCTTCGCTCCCGCTGCTGGCCTCACCGACTACGTTGATGTCGCCCTCGTCCTCGAGCATGCGCCGGAAGCCCCGGCGCACCAGGCTGTGGTCATCAACGAGCAGGACGGAGATTTTCTGTTTGGTATTACTCATCGCGTTCGAAATGATGCTTAGGCCTTCCACCCACTGTCATTCCTCGCTCCGCAGCGACCACTCTCCCAATTCGGGACATTTGTTTTGCGGAGCGGGAATCTGCTGCTTGCCGAAACTGACAAAAGCAGATCCCCTCGACCGCAACACCGCTGACTGAGCTTCAATCCATTTTCGACGTGGCCGTGGGGATGACAGTATCAAGCGGTGGTTCTGTGGGGATAAACAAGTCTCAAAAAACATTCTGTTACACCACGTGCTCGGCCTGCTTTGATCTGTCGCTTGCCGAGGCCTTTGGCACACGAAGGCGCACAATCGTGCCACCCTCTGCGGGCTGCGCGAACTTTAGTTCTGCGCCGATCAGTTGCGCACGCTCACGCATGCCCACCAGGCCGATCCCGCGCGAGCCGTTGCTGGTAGTGAGTCCGCAGCCGTGATCCTCGATTTCGACCTCCAGCGCATCAGCGAGAAAGCGCAGCCGCACCCAGGCACGCTGCGCTCCCGAGTGCCGTTTTACATTATTCAGCGCCTCCTGGACCACGCGATAAATGTGAACTCCCATGGAACGCGGAATTTCAAACGGTGTTCCTGACTTTTCATAGGAGATTGCGATACCGGTCTGGTGCTGGACCGTCGGAAGATACCAGTCGAGACTCTGCTCCAGGCCAACCTCGTCGAGCATCACCGGATGCAGCGCCTGCGAGAGAGTGCGTATCTTGTCGAGAGCCGCCTGGGCAACGTCGCGAATTTCGCGCAGGTTCTGGTTCAGTTCGGAATCGGGATTGCGCTTTTCCGCGCGCGTGAGCATCGCGCCCATGGCGGTAAGAATCTGACCGAACTCGTCGTGCAGCTCGCGTGAAAGATAGCTGAGCGTGGATTCCTGTGACGAGATCAGCTTCTGAGCCAGCTCGCTGCGCTGTTCGGAAAGGCTCGCGAGCTGGGCAAAGAGTTCGCGATTGGAACGGATGAGAACCACGCTGGTGAGCACGATGGCGACAAGCGTCGCTCCGAGAAAGATATAAGCCTGCCGCTGCACCCGGTCGTAAACATCGATTACATGTTGGGTGGCTTCCTGCTCGCTCTGGTTGTTCTCCACCAGCAGCCGCGCAACTGCGTTGCTCAGCGCCGCCTGCTGCGCCGGCAGCGTTAGGCGCAATTGGTCGCGCGCCTGGGTCTCCTTGCCCCGGCGAGCCAGGTCGAACATGGCGTCGATCGCATTCCAAAATTGGGAAATTGAATTGTTAAGAAATTGCCGCTGCTCAGGAGTGCGCGTGACCACCGCCACTTCTTGTTCGCGGCGAAGCGCATCGTCCAGATCGCCGTGCATGCGCTGGAATTGCGCCTGAAACGCTGTAAGAGGGTAGGAGGCGCTGTTGTCGAGGAGGTCGCGCATGGCTAGCGCGATGTCATTGAGGTTGTTCTGAATCCGTATGAGCTGCAGCGAGTCCTTGCGGTTGCGCTCGGTGGTAGAGGTTTGCAGCTCCCGCAGGCCGGATATCTGATGGGCGACGTACCAGGAGTAAGCTACAACCGCCGCCAGCGTGACGGCGAGGCCAAGCAATCCGCCTCGGCGAATGGCTGAATGCGCCTTCGCGAGCGGCGGACGCATCACTTGGCCGCCAACGCAAGATAGTACGGCCCGAGGTAGAGGCGCGCCGATCCATCGTCGCTCACAATGATCTGGAGCGGCTTCAAGGGACGGAGATTGTCCTGCTTGCTGGTTGGGATTTCAGCAAGCTGATCTCCGCCCAGGTTGTAGATGCAGAGCGCGACTGAGTCACCATTCTTCTTTCGACCGATGGCGTATGCGCCGGCCTCGAACGCCTTGGTTCCCAGTGTAAATCCAGTTTGCGAAAGCAGCACGCCGGTGTACTTCTCCTGGTAGGCGGAGCTGTAGCCTGCCGTGTCGATCAGGCTGGCCAGGAATACTTTGCCGTTGGGCAGCGCAGCCATGGCTGCGTTGCGCTCCTGAGTGGGCACGTTCTCGCCGTCGATGAATACGGTAGCGGGCAACAATTGTTTCAGGCGCTGCTCGGAGACGAGTGTTACTCCCTTGCTGTCGGTTTGGCCGGAAATTGTGCCTACCAGGAGCATCACCGCTGCCAAGACGAGTCGGTGTTTCAAGTGCGCCTCCGGAAGTTAGGGTACGGCGTTAGTGCGCGCCGGAATCCAGATAAACAAGATTGAACACGGGGGACACGGAGGTCATAGAGGGGAGAATTACGTACACATGCAGAAAGGCACCAATAGCATTCAAGAAGTGAACAGCTCCCAGACCGAACCTGCTCTTCCTCCGTGCCCTCCGTGTTCAATCTTTGATTTTCGAACGTTGTAATGGTTTTGAATTAGCAGCACGATAATACAAAAAGATTATGGTGCAACAACTTAGGAGACGATAGAGTTTGTTCACCCTATCGAATCGAGCCCGCCTCTCAGGCGGGTTTTTTTGAGTTGATCTACGCTTTGCTGATACGCCCCAGCCTTTTCGTTGGCAGCGAACTATAGTTCGCTGCTACCACAGGTCGCAAATCAGAGTCAAAGGAATTCGTAGCAAGGCCGCTTGACGCGCGTGTGAAGGCCGAGTGTCTCGAGACTCGGACAACGGATCAGATTCGGGAAATTCGCTGTTGATTCCCTGTTATTCGCTGTTCCCGCGGAGGAGAGTAACTAACACAGTCTCGCCAAGAGATTGCAGGTGAGTCACTTACGAAGATTTATCCGTGGGTCTCAAATGTGATTCAGAAAAATTTCGCTGTTATTTTCGCTGTTCCTCAATCGCAAGGAATCTGACTCAGTATCGCTTCACATGCACTGGCGGAGGCGATCCCTCTCTTCCGTTCAATAACCATTCGAGGGCTTCCTTCACATCGCTTTCCCTGGCTTCCCCGTTGATTGCACGAACAATCTCGCCGCGCTGGTCGATGATGAGAGTCGCCGGCACGATATTGATGCCCGACAATTCTTCTAATAGATCGACAGATGCTCCCGTCCAGACGGGGAGCGTGACCTTCTGCTGCGAGACATAATCGCGTACGGCTGGCAGCTTATTCTGTTCGTCGATGGACGCGAGGATGAAGGCAACATTGTGATTTGCGTACTGTTCTGCCATGTGCGCGAGTCGCGGAATCTCCTCCTTGCATGGCCCACACCAGGTCGCCCAAAAGTTGAGCACGACGATTCGTCCCTGATACTTGCTGAGTCGGGCCTTATTGCCGTCAAGATCGCGCAGCGTGAGTTTGCGAACGTTTTTGGCTGGCGAAGCTACGCCGAAAAGGAGAACTAGAAGAACGGCAGTAAGCGAAACGGAGCAGGTGCTGCGAGCAGTTCGCATGCTCCCCAATGTACATGCCATCCCAATAATGCATTTGCACTATTGTTGCGTTCCTGCAACTTGCGATTTACTGCTCCAGCTTGTTTTCTGCCGCTTAGTGCTTCACTGGAGCTTTTCATGAATCGTGAAACGTCTGGTTCGCTGCTCGGGACTGTCGCCGTTCTCGTCGCAATATGCGCCTTCTCAGCCTCAATGTTCGCGCAGGGATGCGTGGCCGCGCATACCGAACAGCCATTGATCTCCGGACTCGCGCCCAATGCAGAGGAGCAGCCGATGCACCACGGCGGCAGCTTTGCGGATAAGCTCCACAATCTGACGGTTACAGTTGGGTTTCGCACTTATAGCTCGTACGCGCACTACGTTGGCACCGTCTATCAGGCGCAGCGCGCCGCGCTGCACAACGAGGTGCTGAATCATGTGGATCTTTACGATCTGTCATTCAACTACCAGTTGACGCCGCGTCTCAGCATCATCGGCGACATCCCTGGACTGACTGCTACGCGACATCAGCAAGGCAACATCAATACCTACCGCGCAGGCGGAATCGGAGACATCACCGCCGGCGTGCAGACATGGATCTTCCGTCCGCCCACTGAAAGCCACGGCAACGTAGCGCTGTCATTCGCGCTCAAGCTGCCAACCGGCATCAACGACGCTCAGGGAACGACCTTTCTCTCGAACGGCACAACCCAGATTCGCAATTTCGATCAGTCGATCCAGCCTGGTGATGGAAGCTGGGGCTTCACTGTAGGTACACAGGCTTACCGGCAAACCTACTTTCACACCATGCTGTACTTCACCGGATCATGGCTCTTCAATCCGCGCGACACGAACGGAGTGAAGACATTTCGCAGCGCTCCGCATGAAGACGTGATGTCGGTGACCGACCAATATCTGTGGCGCGGCGGTTTCTCGCACGGAGTGCCAAAGCTTCGAAACCTCGCCTTGAGTATGGGTGGAAGAATGGAGGGGGTGCCGGTGCGAGATGCGTTTGGCGCCAGCAACGGATTCCGCCGGCCAGGATACGTGATTTCCATCGAGCCGGGACTCGCTTATTCTTATCGCAACAATACTCTAAACATCAGCGCGCCCTGGGCAATGGAGCGCAATCGCAAGATCAGCACTGCGGACATTCTGAATCACACCCACGGCGATGCAGCGTTCGCCGATTACACAATCATCGCTTCCTACACGCGACACTTCTGATCGGACACAAACCAGTCCAATTGAAGATTGCGTTCGTCATCCCGATTCGCTCGTTTATTTCTCATTTGCCCATTTTGGATTGGCGCTTCCTTCAAGGCGCTATCTGCTCTGCCTAAACGAAAACAGAACAACAACTTGCTATTTAGCGCGCATCGTCGTAGGCACACGGGAGTTACTCACTGAGAGTTGCTGAAAAAAGGCTCAAATTCGCACTGCTATCAGTGCAGACGACTTAATTTCGCGGCTACATTTCGCACCGTGAACGTTGCAGTTAACGCTGCCGTCGCTCCTTTTCCACTCGACTCCACAACAGGTACAAGTTTTGAACAGGAAACTCACAAAAGTGAGTTTTATTTCGCTTGCGCCTGTCTGTAGAAGGAGTACATTCACTCCCACGCGAGCGTGAGATGTCCTGAATCGCTCGAGCCTGAGGTTCAACGCTGAAGTCTTCGAAAGAAGATGGATGGTTGAAACATTTGGTCGGGACCCGCAGTCTGGTCGGAGAAGGGCAGTCGCGAGGCTGTTCTGACGCGAGACGAGGCCGAGAGTTCTGATCGAGCAAGGGTCGATTGCAGACAACGAAAGTTGCATGCGATCGGTTGCTGAGATCGAAGATGCAGATGGGTGAGCAAACGGTAGCAATCTTTGATTGCTAGACGGGTGCAAGGATCAAGCGGCCAATAACCGTTTGACTCTGGAAACCAACGGGCTCCGCACCGGAAGCGCAGTTCAAAAGGCTGTTAATAAGGTGCTAGGAACTTCGGTAGCGAGAGCTGCCGATATCTGAACA
>DATLKS010000848.1:0-4147 GCA_035538255.1 Terriglobales bacterium | reverse complement strand
GTGTACTTTAGCAATCTTGCCAACAACGCATCTGTCGGCGTTGTTTCGCAAGGCATGAGCAACGGAATGCCGGTGTTTGGCGGCTTTGTCTCAGGCGACCAGACTGGAATGACGAATGTCATTACCAGTTTGGGCAATACTGCAATCACTGGAACCAGTACCATGAACCTGTTCAGCCGATTGGTGGTTGCTCAGTAATCCGCATCGCGTAGAACGCAGCGGAGGAAAGGCTTGGCAGTCCCAATTTGAGGCATGTACTTACCGGCAGGTGGCCTCCCAGAATGGGACTTAGGGCCGGCCACTCGCCCAAAAAGAACAGGCCCAAGCTCAGTAGCGACCATCCTTTTTTCGCCTACACGTCCAGCCGGTTGCTAGCAGCCACGCGCCCGTACCAAAGACCGGAGTCCTTCACAGTACGTTTCTGATCGCGGAAATCGACGTAAGTGAGACCGTAGCGCTGGCTGTATCCATCCAGCCATTCAAAGTTATCGAGCAAACTCCAGGCATGATATGCGCGAACGTTGGCTCCCTCCGAAATGGCGCGGGCCACTTCTGCAAGATGCTCGCGATAGAACTGCGTGCGCCGGGCGTCGGGAATTCGCCCATTTTCTCTGTCGTAAGGAGCATCCAGATAGCAGCAACCGCTTTCCGTCAGCTCAATGATGGGCCGGTTGTACTCCCTCGTAATCCGCATGACCAGGTCATAGATGCCGCGAGGCCACAGTTCCAGACCTGCCTCGGTAAGAGGAGCTTCAGTCGGCATCACGGCGTGAAAACGCGTGTACGCATCACGCCCGTTGAAGTCGGGCGCCTCGGACTCGGCTTCCGTGCCGAAGGTAGTTGCTCCACCTGCGCGAGTACCGGCGCTTGCGTCGGAAACAATGCGGCGGGTGTAGTAGTGAAATCCAACCCAATCCAGCGGAGCCTTCATGATCTTCTCGTCGCCGGATCTGAATCCCATGGCTTCGTAAGGAGGCTCACCGACAAACGCCTTGGGATACTCTCCATACGTCGCGGCGTGAAGGTGGAAGACATTATTCATCGCGTGATACCGCGCAGTGGCTGCACGATCGGCTTCGCTGTTCGTCTTGGGATAACCGGGCGCCATCCCGTATGCGCTACCAACCGTCGCCTTGGAGGAATTTGCTTTCAGTGCACGCAACGCCTCAGCCTGAGCCAGACTGATGGTATGCACTGCTTTAAGGAAATCGTTGAAGTTTGTTCTGCCAGGCGGATGAATACCAATGCCGTATCCATAGTAGGCAAAGGCCCACGGCATGTTGAACGGAGCCCACACAGTTAGGCGATCGCCGAGGTTCTTAGCCAAAATTCCGGCATAGTCGGCGAAGAAGCCGGCGAGATCACGATTCGGCCACCCGCCCCGGTCTTCGAGCGCCTGAGGAAGATCCCAATGATAGAGCGTGCAGAACGGACGTATGCCTGCTTCAAGTAGTGCATCAACAAGCCTGCTGTAATGATCGATGCCCTTCTGGTTTACCGGGCCAGTGCCATTAGGTTGAATGCGCGACCACGAAATCGAGAAACGATAGCTCTTCTGGTTTAACTGTTTCAGGATAGCCACGTCCTGAGGATAACGATGGTAGTGGTCGCAGGCGGTATCGCCTGTTGCTCCTCCTTTGATCTTGCCTACGGTATGAGAGTAGCGATCCCAGATGGATTCGCCTTTCCCGTCCTCATTCCATGCGCCTTCAACTTGATAAGAAGCCGTAGCCAGGCCCCACAGGAATCCGTCTGGGAATCGCGCGCCCGAAGGATTTGCTGACTTACTTGTGCCTGCAAGCTGCTGCTGCGCAATACCAGCACCGTGGAGGGACTCGTTGCCCGCGAGAACGGCACTGCCTACGACAGCGAGCGAATCCTGAAGAAATTGGCGACGATTCATGGTCGAGGTGTTCTCGGCAAACGACAAGATACTCTATCGCCATCCCGTCCAAAGTATTCGAAAAATCTGCGTGAGGCCTGGCTTACGAACGAAGAAGTTGTGAACCGGTAATGAATAGTGGAGGTACAAGAATCACGCGCTGCGCACTCTCTACTCCGTATTGAGCGCTATGCACGGCTCGATCCGGGAGGCACGTACGCCCGGCAGCAGACACGCTAGAAAACCGATAGTTCCCAGCAGCAGCGCAGAGGAAGCGAAGATCGCCGGATCGAAGGGAGCAGTCTGGAACAAAAGCTGTGAAAGTGCGCGTGCAGCGACCAGGGAAAGCGCGCAGCCGGCTGCGACACCGACAACGACGAGTAAACCTCCCTGGTGCAGAACGTTGCGCAGCACGTCAAGTCGGCTGGCGCCTAAGGCCATGCGGATGCCAAATTCCCGCGTCCGCCGGAGCGTTATGTACGAGACCACGCCGTAGATTCCGAGCGCGCACAATAGCAACGCGAGACTGGCAAATGTGGTCATCAGGCTTACGCTATAGGTGCGCTGCGTAAGTGAACGCGACACCACATCGCGCATCACTTCGATGTGTTCCACCGGCTGATTCGGGTACATCGACTGAATCTTTGCGCGGACGTTGTTCACGAGCAGTGCAGGATCATTCCCGGAACTGCGCACGAACAGATGCATCGATGCCATCACATGCATGGTGTCGTCCTGCGTATAAGGCATGTAGATTGCCTGCTCGCTGGGCAGATCGAGCGCTCTCTGCCTCACGTTTGCGACGACGCCCACGATCTCCCGCAACGGCGGAGGCCGGTTGTTGCGGCTGCCCAGCGCGAGATAGTTCACGGCGATGCGCCTGCCGATCGGGTCCTGATTTGGGAAGAACTGCCGGGCAGCCTCGCCGTTGATGATGACCACCGGCGGCGCGGCGAGGTCGTCGTGGCCTGAGAAGAACCGTCCCCTGAGCAGGGAAGAGCCAAGCGTGCGGAAATAATCGGCACTGATCCAGCAGCCTTCGGCCGAGGGAGCGTGGGCAGGATCATTGGGGCGGTCATCGAAGATCAGCGAGGCACCCTTTGCGTTCGCGGCCGGCATGCAATCGGAGACCGCAGCCGCGCCTGCGCCGGGAATGCCGGCTGCTCCACTAATCACGTTGTGCCAGAAGCCGTATCCTTCCGGACCGAAATAGTTCGTTCGCAGATACGCGGTGAGCACCTTTGCCGGCTGGAAGCCGACGTCCACTGACTGCACGCGAATAAAGCTGCGGAGCAGCAGACCAGCACAGACGGTGAGCACGACAGCGCAGGCGATTTCGGCGATGATGAGTGCCGAAAAGGGACGCCGCTGTGCTCTTCCCGTTTCGGTGCGCACGCCGCGAAGTCCGGAAGAAATATTCAGGTCGGAGAGAACACTGGCGGGTAGAAGCGCAAACAGTACGCTCGTCAGTCCCACCACGGCGACACTGGCGAACAGAGCGGGCAAATTGAGATGCAGACCTTCAAGGCGCGGCAGTGTCAAACCGGGAACCTGACGCTCGAGCCCGATCACCATAGAAGCCAGAACGATCCCCAGAACTCCGCCACTGGCGCTCAACAGCAGTCCCTCCACCAGAAGTTGCTGACGAATTCTTGCTGGACTGGCGCCGAGTCCCAGGCGAACGGCCATTTCGGGCGAGCGCTTCACCGCGCGCGAGAGCAGGAGGGCAGCCGCGTTCATGCAGGTGACCAGAAGCACCACAGCGACAGCGGCCATGATGATGTTGAGCTGGCGGGTTACCGGTCCCACAATGAAATCCTTCAACGGCGTGAGCTGGACCTGTATATCCTTCGGTTCGCCCTCTCCTCGGCGCAAGATAGCCGTGAGCTGCTGCTCGGCTACACTGCGGGTCACTCCCGGCCTGAGCCGTCCGATCACGTCGAGAAACTTATTCGCCCGCCAGTTCATGTATGTCCAGCTCGGCTCCGTTGTGAGCTTGGGCCATACTTCGGTGTCGGCGTAAAGATCTGGCATCGGAGGCAGGACGCCAATAATGATTGAAGAGACGTCTTCGAAGCGGAGGCTGCGTCCGATGACATGTGGATCGCCTCCGAGCTGCTCCTTCCAGAACTTCCAGGAGATCAGGATAGTGTCGTTCTGCAGATAAGTATACTCGCGCGGCGTGTAGAGCCGTCCCAATATAGGACGAATGCCCATTACAGCAAAGAACTCCTGAGTGGGAGCAGCGCACTGTACGGTGCGCGG
>DATLKS010000847.1:0-3196 GCA_035538255.1 Terriglobales bacterium | reverse complement strand
CCGATGTTTCGGGCAGCTCTTCTCGTAGAAAAACATACCGTCCACGCCTTCTGGATACCGCTTGAGTGTGAGCGGCCGGCCTTCAAGATGCGGCAGCAGGACCGGCGCGATGCGAACGTAGTAGTCGATCACCTGTCCCTTGGTGAAACCAACCGCCGGATATAGAACTTTGTCGAGATTCGAAAGCTTCAGTTGTTTACCTTCGATCTCGATTACCGTGTCTTTCTTGGCCATGCTCGGAACTCTATCTGAAATGGGATGCGCAGGAAAAGGCATTTCGAGTTTCAAGTTTCTGTCAAACCAATTCCAACCAGAGTCACTGAAGCACTGCTGTGCCGGGATGCTAAAGCTGCGCGATGCCGTCCATGTCGGGCTTGGCCGACCTTGAAACTCGAAACTTGAAGCGCCTTTACATTTTCCCTTATTTGACCACAACATGCAGCCAGACTTCCCACATCTAAGCCTAAGCCGTGTCTCCACTGGCAAAACCATTACCGGTAAGTTCGTCGGAGCCTCCGCAGTTTGCTCCTGAGCAGGAACAACTGTTTCGGGACGTGCTCCTGCTGCTCAATGACCGTCATATTCCCTATGTTGTTTCGGGAGCCTTCGCGCTGCACGAGCATACCGGAATCTGGCGCGACACTAAGGATCTCGACCTCTTCATGTCGCCGGATCAGATTGCTCCCGTAATGGAAATCCTGCAGGAGCATGGATTCGAAACCGAGATCTGCGACCCGGTATGGCTGTGTAAGGCACGGCAGGGAGAGTACTTCGTCGATCTGATTTCGGGTATGAGCAACGCAATCATCCGGGTGGATCAATCATGGATCGAGCGCGGTTTCGATTCGCACATACTGGGAATCCCGGCAAAAGTTCTGGCGCCGGAAGAACTGATTGCTTCGAAGATCTTTGTGGCTTTTCGTGAACGCTTCGGTGGAGCCGATATAGCGCATCTCGTGTATGCAGCAGGAACAAGCATGGACTGGAACCGCCTGCTCTCGCTTGTGCATGATCACTGGGAGATGCTGCTCTGGTCGCTCGTGCTGTTTCACTATATCTATCCGAGTTCGAATGCCGTCCCAAAGCCGGTTTGGGATGAGCTGCTAGCGAAGTTCCGTGCCGAAATTGACAATCCGGACGCAAGTGCGCCTTTCCGCGGCAGCCTGGTGGACGAGAAGATGTTCTCCATCGATACGCGGGAGTGGAAGCTGAGAGACATGCTGGCGGAATATCGGGAGCAGGCCGAGCCAAAGATTCGCGAAGTAACGAAGCCCGCCGCATGACCAGAGGCGAATTTGCTAAGAACGTATGAGAATCGCCGCAATCGCTGATCTCCACTTTTCTCCTCAAAGCTACGATCGAATCCGGGAACGCATGAACCGGATTCGCGATGAAGCAGACCTGCTCATTCTCGCCGGAGATCTTACTAATTTGGGAAAGCCCGAAGAGATGGAGTCGATGCTCGCTTCCTTCATGCGTCTACGCATTCCCATTGTGGCGGTGCTTGGCAATCACGATTACGAGAGCGGTAAACAGGAAGAACTCGCCAAGATGATGATCGCCGAAGGCGTGAAGCTTCTAGATGGCAGCGGCTACGAGCGAGACGGCGTGGGTTTTGCGGGCACCAAGGGATTTCTGGGAGGCTTCGGGCGTGGGGTTCTCACTGCCTTCGGCGAGCCGGAGGTGAAAGCCTTCGTGCAAAGCGCGATCGACGAGACGCTAAAGCTGGAACGCGCGCTTTCTATGCTGCGGACCGAAAAGCGCATCGTGGTCACACACTACGCGCCCATCGCTGAAACAGTCAGGGGCGAGCCGGAGCAAATCTACCCATATCTCGGAAGCGGACGACTCTCCGAAGTCATCGATCGCCATCAGGCGATTTTGGCGGTGCATGGGCACGCGCATCATGGGAGCCTCGAAGGCAAGACAATCGGCGGAGTGCCGGTGTATAACGTCGCCATGCATCTGCTGATGGCCAGAACGCCGCCGGCGCCATATCGACTATTCGACGTATAACGCCGGTTGCTTCTATTGAGACGCAGCATGCTTCGTATCTGCGTTCGAACCCAAATAGCAGCGAGAAGACCTGCCAATCCCTTCAAGTGCAAACGTCATCGGCGCCGCACACCGGAGACGCAGTATGCTGCGTGTCTACTTGTTGATTGATGGCAGTGACTCGAGCACCACTAGCAGATCTTCGCCGTTTCCGATCCGTTCATTCGCGCGGACGAACGTCTCATGGATACTGCCGCAAATATCGGGATTTGTCTTGAGCGCCTCAAACAATTGCGAACAGGCTGGATCACGCTCGGCGATGGCTTTGTAGACCAGACGTTCGGTGTATACGCGTTCAAAAAGCGCACAAATGCGAGCGCTGGTACTGGGTGCCGGCGCGGCTGTCGTGATGCTTACTTCTTCTGATGACGTGTCCCTGGCGTTCTCGTCGGGCCGAAACGTCACGCGCCCGCAGCCGGCTCCGCGGCACATCAAGGCCATCAATGGCAGGGATTTTCCATTCCCATTTTGGGCCAGATGCAACCGGACGCCGATCTTCTCCAGATCGGTGTTGCCGCACGTGCACGTCAACATCTTTTGAGCCATTTGGGGACAACTCCTACAAACAGGAGGTGGTAATTACTCCTGGCTTGGCTTGCTGTCGGCGCCGACGACGTCCCGCCCAAGTTCGTTTTCAGCCACCGGTTCTTCGTGAACATGAGCCACGTGTACGCGACGAGCGGGCGAGGTTACCGCATCGACGCGCAGAAAATGCCCGTTATGCACGAGTACGTTGAATCGGAACCAGTCTGTGCGGTACATGCGTCCGGCAGCGAAAAAGGTGACCGAGGCGTCAATCACGCCATCGAATTCCTGCCCGGTCATGACGGCAAGTCTCTTGGCAATGCCTTCTGTCCAGGTCATGCCTCCGATTAACGGATCATTCAAGATGACTCTCTCGAATGGCACCGAAGTCGAGAGGTTGCGAAACTGCATTATCTGCAGGAGAACAGAAGCCTTGGCCAGATTTGTGACAATGATCTCCACGTCCGTCGCCGACAGACGCCGGAGCTTGATGTGCAGCTCCGGCGACCATTCGCGTTCGAACTCCTCGCGCGCGAGCGCGAGACCTTTATCCGTCGATTCCGCATAGCGCAAGGTGGCTCGCGCAAGCACCAAACTGAGGACGCTGGTGACAACC
>DATLKS010000846.1:0-6516 GCA_035538255.1 Terriglobales bacterium | reverse complement strand
AGCAGTCACCCCAGAACACCAGCCTGTATCGCGCATTGGAGCAGAGTGCACACTCGATCTGGCCTCAGCGGCCCGTAACAACCTATTTGTTCCAGGCCGGCACGGATGCGATCGCATGGCGAAGCAGAGGCGTGCCGGTTTATGGCATCTATCCCTATCCCATTACCGCGGTGAAGTGCTCTGGTATCTCAAGCTGATCCACGAGTTCTCGGTCAATGCCGGACGCGAAAAAGACTGGCAAGATCCGGAGTGGCACATGCTCGACCAGGGCGGCTACGGGTCGGGAGCGCGCTGGCATCTGCGAACAGCCACCGAGCACAACGATCTCGACCTCGCGAGGTGGTGTCTCGAGCATGGCGCAAACCCAAACAGTCCTCCCGAACGGGACAAACGGTTCCCGCAACGAAGCCTTTACGAGCAGGCGCTTCTTTTGGGCGAGACCGACATGGCAGAGTTGCTGGCACGGTATGGAGCGACGCGCATTGATCCCGAAAGGGACAGCGAGGATGCGTTCATAGCCGCCTGCTTCCGGCGGGACCGTGAAGGAGCGGACGCGTTGATAAAACAGCATCCGGAATACCTGAAATCTCCTGCCGCGCTGCACATGGCGGCCAAGCAGAACCGCGCGGACGTCATTGAGTTCCTGCTCGACCTCGGCGTCTCGCCGGAAGTAGAGAATCCGAGTAAGGCCACCGCGCTGCACGAGGCGGCATATGCAGGAGCTGCGGAAGCCGTCGACTTCCTTATTCGGCACGGCGCCAAGATCGATCCGGTAGATTCCACGCATGACGCCACTCCTCTGTGGTGGGCAATGTGGGCGCAACGTGAGCGCGTCATAACGATGCTGGCCCCGTACAGCCGGGACGTGTGGGCCTTGAACTTCATCGGTCATCTCGAACGGGTTCGCGAGGTTCTGGCAGCGGAGCCGCGCCTCGCGACCATGACCGGCGAGAGCACACCGTTGTTCTGGCTGCCGGACGATGAGCAGAAGGCGGTCGCGACCGTCGAGCTGTTCCTGTCGCTGGGTGCGGACGCGAGTTTTCGCCGCAAGTCCGATGGCCTTACCGCGGCCGATGTCGCACGTCGGCGACAGTTGCATGCTGCCGCGGACCTGCTCGACGCCTTTTGAGAACAGCGGATTGTGGCAACCGGCCCCGGGGTCATAGGTAAGGAGGTTCCTATGACTCGCTCGTTGAGCGAGCACGATGCATCGAGGCAGCAATTCCATCGGTAAGCGCCCAATCATCTATTGCGTGCCGTCGAAGTCTCTGCAGTGAAGCGGAAAGGCGTTCCGCGTCTAACTCGCTAAGGAATTCGTGGAACACACGTCTATGTTGTCATGAAAATAGGCTGTCGGCACGAGCGCTTTCCTTAGCGAATTGATTTCGGATTGCCCGCCAGCGTTCCTGCATCGTTCCTGAGCACTCGATAGATCGCCAAGCCCAACGCGTGTAGATGAACTCGTCGCTACATGCCCGAGAAAAGCTAGAGGCAATGCGAAAATACCTATTGTACTCCCATACATTGTTCCTATATATTGATATCCCATAGGAGTTGTATGGGGGATAAGTCCGAGGTCTGGCTGGGAACGCTGTCGCTGATGGTGCTGAAAACATTGGCGACCATGGGACCGCAACACGGATACGGAATCGCCAGGCGGATTGAGCAGGTCAGCGGTGACCGTTTGTCTTTGAATTATGGCACGCTCTATCCCGCGCTGCTCAAGCTCGAACAGGAGGGAGCCATAGCTTCGGAGTGGGGCATCTCCGACAACAATCGCAGAGCTAAGTTTTACAAGCTGACGCGCGCCGGAAGGAAGCAACTAGAACGTGAGACACGCGATTGGCAAGAAGCGAACGCAATTATGACTCGTTTCTTGTCGCTTTCCGAGGAGGGCTAATTGCGGAAAATCCGAGCGTTATGGTTGCAACTGCGAGCCATGATGGGCAGATGGGATTCGGACCAGGATCTAACGGATGAGCTTGAAAGCGTAGTTCAAATGCATGTCGACGATAACTTACGTGTCGGCATGACTCCCGAGGAAGCGCGTCGACAGGCCCTCATCAGATTGGGCGGTGTGGAGCAGGTCCGCCAGGCCGTGCGCGATCGAACCGGATTCCCATCTCTGGAAAGAATTGGTGGTGACCTGAAGTATGCAACTCGCGCTCTGTTGCGAACGCCGGGATTCACCACAGTAGCAATTCTGATTATGGCGATCGGCATCGGCGCGAGTGTCTCTCTCTTTACGGTCGTTCACGCGGTTCTACTGCGCCCACTGCCGTTTCCAAACTCGGATCGGCTTGTCGCAATCTACAGTCAAGACGACCTCTCAAAACCTGACTCTGACAACAATACAGCCTCGGGCGATTTCTACGACTGGCAGAAAGCATCGCACGGCTATGAAGAAATGGCCATCTGGCGAATAACGGGTTACAACATGTCTGCCAACGGTACGCAACCCGAATTCCTGAACGCGGGCACGTGTTCCTGGAATCTATTCTCCACATTGGGAGTTAGTCCAATACTGGGCCGACCGTTTACGCCAGCCGATGACAATCCAGGCGCCACCCGCACTGCGATACTCTCCTGGAGCTTCTTCGAGCGGCGCTTTAACCATGATCCCGCAGTACTGGGAAGCACGGTTCGACTCAACAACCAGATGTATACGGTGATTGGGGTTCTTCCGGCCTGGTTTCAATATCCCGATCCGAAGATTCAGTTATGGGTGCCTTGGCAGATTGGAATACCCTCCTATGCTCTGTGGAGCCACTACGATCATTGGGGCCGCGTAGTAGCTCGCCTGAAACCGCACGTGTATGCAGCTGCGCCGATCCAGGAGATCAGTGAGCTAGAGCATCAGATTTATCTTCGCTTCAACGATACTGGAGCGGTCGAGCAGGGCGCGATTGCACGACCTCTGCTAGAGGACATGGTCGGAGGTGTGAAAACACCCCTGTATGTGCTCCTCGCGGCAGTGGTCTGTCTCTTGCTCATCGCGTGTCTGAACCTTTCCAACCTGCTGGTGGCGCGGTCCGCAGCCCGCAGAAAAGAGTTGGCGATCCGCACCGCGCTAGGAAGCAGTCGGCTTTCTCTAATTCGGCAGCAACTAACTGAGAGCCTGCTGATCTGTCTCGGTGGAGGAGTTGCCGGTGTGCTGTTTGCGACAGCGGGAACGCAGTGGTTGATGTCACACTGGGAAGGATTGCCGCGCGCCTATGGGGTGCGTCTGGACAATGCGGCGGTTGCGTTTGCGCTTGGAATCACACTGCTGGCGGGAGTTCTAGCCGGGTTGCTGCCTGCGCTTTCAGCGAGTAGCGGCAATGTCCTTTCGGATCTGCAGGAGAGCTCGCGCGGAATCGGTGGCAGTCGATCTCGCACGTCAATGCGTAAAACCTTGTTAACCGGTGAGCTCGCGTTAACGGTTGTTCTACTCGTCGCTGCAGGCCTGCTCTTCAAGAGTTTTCTACGTCTCCGCGGCATCGATCTCGGCTGCACAACGAAAAATGTGCTTGCCATGAACTACTTCCTTCGCGGCGACAAATATTCCAGACCCGAACAGATCGTAAGCTTTGACACACAGTTACTAGACAAAGTGCGTCATCTTCCTGGCATTGAAGCAGCCGGACTGACGAACGTTGTGCCGGGTGATGGCTATTATGGCGATCACGAAATCTGGATTCCGGAGCATCCGGCTCAGGCGCCTGGCGAACACCATTTTGCTTTGTACCGCACCGCTGACCCCGACTACTTCTCTACCCTCGAAATTCCCCTGATCCGAGGACGTTTCTTTTCCGGGAATGAACGACTCGACCATGACAAGTATGTAATCGTTAACCAGGAACTCGTGCGGGAATTTTTTCCCGCAGAGGATCCGATCGGGAAGCATCTGCGAGTGGAGTGGCGGACTCCGCGAGGTGAGAACTACGAGATCATCGGAGTCGTCGGTGACACGAGCTACCACATTGGTCGCGACCCCCGCCCGATGATGTGGTTCCCAATTTTGGCAGGCATTCCCGGGAATTCAGGCGATTCTGTATTGGTTGTGCGTGCCGCAAATGGCGTAATGTCATTCGCGACGCCAATCCAGAAGGCAATCGCGTCTCTTGATCCTGAGCTTCCCGTGAAGAACATATTGACGATGGAACAGATCGTGGGCCAATCCACAGCAAGTTCCAGTTTTACAGCAACTCTGGTGCTGAGTTTTGCTGGATCATCTTTGCTACTGGCTGCTGTAGGCCTATATGGCGTTCTCGCCTACCTGGTTACGCAGCGAACAGCGGAGATCGGCATTCGCGTGGCGCTCGGTGCAGAGCGAGAAAGCGTGATGGGCCTGATGCTGCTGGATGGACTGAAGCCGGCGTTGATTGGGCTCGTGCTCGGAATGGGAGCTAGTATCGCTCTCACACGATTGATTCGTACTGTTCTTTACGGGACAAGTCCGCTGGATGCGACCGTCCTGGCCTCGGTCATCGCAACTTTGCTGATTTCCTCAACTGCGGCATGCCTTGTCCCCGCGTGGCGCGCAGCACGAATCGATCCAATGCATGCGCTTCGGTCTCAGTAGGTGGGAATGATCAGCTCTCGATCTCTGCTGAAGCGCCTGAGCACCTATATGGCAAGAACCGCTGAACCCGACAAGGCGAACTTCGTTAGTGGGGCGCCCAGGAGGCAAGTATTCGCCATGAAGTCTCTCATCGCCGCCCTTGCAGTACTGGCATACCTAGCGATGGGTGCTCTAGGTCAAACGCCTAGCCCGAACTCCGCTGTCAAGACTACGACCATCCCGCTGGACAGGCTGGATGAACAGCAGCCTCGCAACGTGAAAACGGAATGGGTAACGTACAAGGGGCGAAAAGCGCTGCGCGTGATTGACGCCGCACCGCCGGATGTCGCCGATGGGATTCAACTTGTCATCTTAAGCAAGACTGAATTTCGGGACGGCACGATTGAAATCGAGTTGACGGGTGAACCCAGTCCGACGGCGAAGAGCACGGCACCGCGAGGATTCGTCGGTGTGGCCTTCCGCGTCAATCTTGACGCCGCCAAGGACGCTGCAAAGTACGACTGCTTCTATCTGCGTCCGACGAATGGGCGCGCCGACGACCAGGTGCGACGCAACCATTCGACCCAATACATTTCTTACCCGGACTTCCCCTGGTTTCGATTGCGTAAGGAGTTCCCGGAGAAATATGAGAGCTATGCAGACGTCGTCCCGGGAGAATGGACCAAGCTGAAGATCGAAGTACATGGTGACAAGGCGCGCTTGTACGTGCAGGGCGCGCCGCAACCGGCCCTGATCGTCAACGACCTCAAACAAACGCAAGGCAAGATTGCCTTATGGGTTGGAACCGAAACGATCGCGCACTTCGCCAATCTACAGGTATCACGGTGATTTCGAAAGCATCAGGCCCTGGGCCGTATCGCGGCGATCCAGAAATTGAAATTCCCGAATTAGTACTCTGCGAGTAGCCGTCACCCATGCGGTGGGGCCAATAGATTACAGAACTATTGACGACTGTCACTCGGTTTATCACGGTCTTCATTTTCTAGATTTCTCGCTAGGATGTGAGTGTATAAAGCCCGGAGGCGATCTATGGCACTTTGGAAGAAATTCTTGTCGCGAAAAAATACTTTTCCGACGACGACTTCGAATCGGTTTTGTTGGACCCGCCTGCAGGAATCTTCGATGTTCTCTTGGAACTACTGGAACGTTTTATTTAAGCGCGACCCTGTCCCGCCTATCCCTGAGAGATGGCTCCCTCTCGACAAATTTAAGAGGCAATAACGATTGATCCGCGATTGAAGTTGATTCTCGACGAACTCTTCGAAGTGATGCCGCGTTTCGGGGAGACCTTCTCCGGTACTTAGTGGTAGTACCCTTATTATTCGCTCGCCAAGATAACGCCGTCGCGCAGCCCACGGAAATGAAGGAGCGGAGCGAAGTCTCAGATGACGCCGTCAAGGGATGTCCCCGATTTTCCAACTCATGGTCGCGAGGTTGCGATGAAGTGCGCGCGATCCTCGGCAGAGAAGAGCAACTCTCCTCTTTCAGCCCGCCTTAGCTGATCTTCGTCCCAGGCAGCTTGCATGATTCCCGAACTGGAATGATACTTCAGACCAAGTAGGTGTCCAATCTCGTGAGCCAACACGCAACCGAGTAACACAACGGGTGAGATCTTGCGATCGCGCTCAAAGCGCCTCAGCCGATCGTAGAAGACGTTGGCATAGGTGCCCGAACCATCCAAGCCGAGGAAGGCAGCCCCGAATATGTCTCCCTTCAGACTTTGGCTGTCATGAATAATGTGAACGACTAGAGTCTCCGGCGGCAACAAACCGGCGCAGTCCTGCCTGGAAGTTCCAGCTGTGCAATCCAGCCACCGAGTTTCGACGCCCGCTGATCTAAGAATGCTGCCGGTTCGTTGTTCTGCAGGGAGCAAGAACTTCTGAGGAACGCCTGCCTGGTTGTAGACGTAAATCTGCAATGTGTATGGACGGGTAGTCGCCCACGCAGTCACA
>DATLKS010000845.1:0-9310 GCA_035538255.1 Terriglobales bacterium | reverse complement strand
CTGCGCGCCGAGAGACTTGGCCAGCGTTAATTCGTTGAAAGTATCTGCACTCTCCTGGATGCTGGTGTGCTCGCGCTGACGCTCGATGGCAAAGAACCCGAAGAACTTGTCCTTTACAAAAGGTCCACCAAGGCTTCCTCCAAACTGCTGGCGGCTGTAAGGCGGACTGGCCTTCTGCCCGGGCTGCGGGTACTGATCGGCATTGAATGTCTGGTCGCGGAAGAAGCCGAACAGCGAACCGTGATAGTTGTTCGATCCTGACTTGGTAATCATGTTGATGGCTGCGCCTTCGGAGCGACCATTGGCAGCCGAGAATCTCTGCGTGGAAATCGCGAACTCCTGCACCGCTTCCAAGGGAAGCTGCATTACGGGTCCACCGACGGTATTGTCTTTATTGTCCACACCGTTGACTGTGACATTCACGTTGCGTCCGCCGCTGCCATTTACGGAAAGGATGGCGTAGCGATTCTTGGTTGGATCATAAGAGTCCGCAGCCTTCACGCCGGGAGCGAGATAGGCCAGGTTGGCCACGTCGCGTCCGATCAGCGGAAGATCTTCCACTTGTCTCGGAGTGATGTTCTGACTCACGTCGGTCTTGAGCGAGTCAACCAGAGGAGCTTCCGCACTGACTTCGACCGATTCAGTCGCAGATCCTACTTTTAGAGTGAAATTCTGCGTCGTAGCGGCGCCGACAAGAGTTTCCACTCGTTGTGCCTTCGCGGTGTCGAAGCCGGACATACTCACGCTGATGTTGTAATAGCCGACCGCGAGCGGGTCGACGCGATAGCTGCCGTCCGAACCGGTTTTCACGGTGCGGCTTAAGCCTGTCGAAGCATTGATGACCGTTACATCAGCGCCAACTACCGCAGCGCCGGTCTTGTCTGTGACCGTGCCTTGCAGAGTGGAACTGGCAGTCACCTGCCCGAAGGCTATGTTTGCGGCAGCCAGCAGGAAACCAAGCAGCCAATAACATAACTTTCTACACATTAGCCTTTTCTCCTATGTAAGTAGCTCGCGAGTTCGGCTCGGAGGAGATACTGTTGCCTGCGCAGGGAGGCGCCCGCTCAAGACCTTCTTCTCGCGATTCGGCGCTGATTGTCTTCTAGTCCCACAAACGAAATCTAGACTTTGACCTAAGAATCGAGCCTATCGATGAAAATTGGTGGGATATGACGCTCGCTTTAAGGGACAGCAGGAAAAATACACGTACTCAGCGGGACCATGCTGCGCTTTGCCAATGCTTCACTCTTGCCGCAGGGCCTCGGAAGGATCGATGGCTGTCACTCTACGTGCCGGCACAAAGCAGGAAACTGCAGCGACGGAGACAAAGATTGTTGACACCGCGGCATACGTGAACATATCGGTCGTGCTCGTGCGGTACAAAAGAGAAGACAACAAACGGCTGAGGCCCAGCGCTCCTGCGATTCCCAGAATAGTTCCTGCAACCGCCATGGCGACCCCTTGACGGACTACCATCTGCACTACCGAGCCTTTGGACTGCCCCAGAGCTAGCCGGATGCCAAGCTCGTGACTTCTCTGCGTGATCGAGAGAGCCATGACTCCGGCGATTCCAGTCGCGCTGATCAGGAGCGCCAAGCCGGCAAAGATGCCGAGAAGGATTGTGGTGGTCCGGGGAGAAGCCACTGATTCGTGCCGAAATCGTTCGATCGTATCGACCTGATCGACGGCGAGCTTGGAATCAACATCACGAATCGCGGCGCGAACCAAGGTTGCAAGATTCATAGGATCGATTGCCGTTCGTACGACCAGCGAACTGAAAAAACCTTGTTGCGAGGCCGCCAGATAGAGTTCATCGCCAACAGACTTCTCCAGTCCATATTCCCTGACGTCGCCCACGATTCCCACAATTTGGACCCAGTGCTTTCCTTCGTCAAAGGTGATTCGTTTCCCGATCGGGTCTTCTCCCGGCCAGCGGTGACGGCCCATCTGTTGGTTGATTACCGCAACCCGCGTAGCCTTCGCATCGTCGTGATCGGCGAATTCACGTCCTTGAATCAGCGGCTGGCGAATTGTGCCAAAGTAATCGGTACCAACGACGGTGACGTCTGTTGTCGGCGCAAGTTCCCCTTTTGAAGTTGGTTTGTCTTCGATTTGGAAACTGTTTACGCCGGGACCATAAAGAAGATTATTTGGCCGAAATGGGAATCCCGTGGCCAATGCCGCAGACTCCACTCCCGGCAGTGCGCGCACGCGGCGCAAAATGTTGTCGCCTGCGCCAATGAGCTGCTCCGCGTTCTTGCTGAAACTCCCGTCGATGCGCATGGTAAGCAAATGATCCGGGCGAAAGCCTGGATCCACGCGCTGCAGAGTCAAAATGCTGCGGATCATGAGGCCGGCTGCGATGAGCAATACGAAGGAAACTGTGACTTGAGCGACGACCAATGCAGTCCGCAGGCGCTGACGGCTTCCACTGCTCGTCGTCTGACCGCTGGCTTGCTTCAGCGCATCGACGATGTGCGTGCTCGAAGAGAGCGCAGGCGCAAATCCAAACAGGACTCCTGCCAGCACGGAAACGACCAACGTGAACAAAAGGATGTGCCAATCCACCTTGACCTCACCCGCGCGTGTGGTGAAGCGAGCCGCAAACTTGATTAAGAGTTGTAATGCCGGAGGAGCGATTGCCAGGCCCAAGGCGCCACCGGCGACAGCCAGCAGGATCGATTCTGTGAGCAACTGCCGCACCAGTCGCAGCTTATTTGCTCCGAGGGCACTGCGAACCGCGAACTCGCGCTCGCGCTTTAGCAGGCGCGCGAGCATAAGGTTGGCAACATTGGCGCAAGCGATGACCAACACCAGTCCGGCAGCCGCCAAAAGAATAATCAGAGTAAGGCGGGCACGCTGGGTAAGTTCGTCATGCAAAGAAGACACCGCAATCCCATATCCGTACTCACTTGGATAGTCCTTCGGATATGAGCGCTCCAATTGACGAGCAATCGCTGACAAATCGGCCTGCGCCGTCGCCGGTGACACTCCGGGTTTGAGTCTGCCAAAGGCGGCTCCGATCAGCCGGAACTGCCGATTCGCGATGTTCTCCGGCTTGGAGCGGAATGGACAATGCGACGTCGGCATATACACGTCATTGTCTGCGGGATACTGAGGAATCGGGGGCAGCACACCAATCACGGTATGCGGCCTGTTATTCATCTCGAAGACTTTGCCGATGACGTTCGGATCCCCTCCCTGATGCGTCATCCAGTACTCATGGCTAAGCACAAGTACAGCGTCAGAATTCTTGGTTTCATCGGCATCCACGAATGTGCGTCCCAGAATGGGCTTAACGCCGAGTACATCGAAGAAATTGGCCGAGACTACGCCTGTCTGCACGCGCTCCGCAGTAACTTTTCCCAATAAGAGAAACGACATGGCGTGATATTCAACCAGCGAATCTAGCGTGTGATTCTTGTCGCGATAGTCGAAGACTTCCTGTGGCGAGAAATTTACGTGGTTCAGGTTCGCTTTCGTGGCCTGTTGCTTCAAGACGACGAGTTTGCCCCCGTCTGCATACGGCAGCGGCCGAAGCAAAACGCCATAGACAACGCTGAAGATCGCCGTGTTTGCTCCGATGCCGAGTGCAAGCGTTAGGATCACGAGCGCAGAGAATCCGGGATTGCGGCCGATCATCCGAATCCCGAAGCGCAGGTCCTGCATGAACGTTTCGAGCCACACTCCGGCGCGAACGTCGCGGACCTGCTCCTTCACCTGATCTGGTCCGCCGAGTTCGATCTTTGCCGCGCGCGTCGCAGCTTCGCGCGTCATGCCCGAGTTCATCTTTTCCTCGATGAGCATGCTCAAGTACGACGAGACCTCCCGATCGAGTTGCTCGTCCATTTCCCGCTTGCGCAATAAATTGCGGAAAAAGCTGCGCACTCTCGTGATCGACATTGATTCACCTCAGCGTCAGAACCACCTGCGGTACCGCAGGTGGTTCCGACTCAGGCAGCCTTCAAATATTTCTCCGGTGACTCGTCGAACGTCTGCTTATGACCCTCACTGCAGAAGTAATAAGTCTTGCCGTTATAGACAGACTTCAGTGAAGTCGCAGGATCAACATCCATATCGCACACTGGACACAGTGGGTGTTCAGCGGTGGAGACCCGAACTGCGGCATATACCTGGTTCGAATTGGGATTCTTCCATCCTTCGCCCTGATACTCCATTTGATAAGCAGTAGCCGTGGCGACGTCGCGGCCGTAGTAGCGTTCGACTACGCGCAGCGCAAGATCGATTCCGGACGAGAGCCCGCCCGCAGTAGCAACATTGCCGGCTTCAACGAATCTGGCTCCGCGCTTCACCTGGATATCAGGAAAGTTCATGGCCAGGCTCTTATAGGCAGTGTGGTGAGTGGTCGCTGCCTTTCCCGAGAGCAATCCACTCTCGGCAAGCACGAATGCGCCGGTGCAAACCGACATCGTGATGTCCGCGTTCTTCGAGCTTTTGCGAATCCAGTCCAGCGCTACGTTGCTGGCATGCCTCTGCGCTGGAATGACAATCACCTTCGGAGCAGGAGCGTTCTCGAATGTGTAGTCAGGCAGGATCTTCATGCCGGCGCTTGCGCGGACCGGCTTCGTGGTCTCCGCGACGGTGTAAAGATTGAATGCGTCGTGCATGTGCTCCATGCCGCGAGCGGACAGGCTGACATCCTGAAACACCTCCCAGGGTCCGCAGAAGTCGATGATCACGGCGCCGTCTGAAATCAGAAACGCAACCGGAATACTCCCTTCGGCTGGTGGTTTGAGTGGGCTGGGCGCCAGGGATGCGGAGTTATCATCCAGACCTGTGACTCTCCACGCAGTCGACGCAAATGGGAATGCGACCATACCCCCGAGGGCCGCTCCTCCCTTAAGTAGATCTCTTCGCTTCATCGTGTGCTCCTTCTCGGCAGCGACTTAGGACGCGCCGATGTATTCCTCACGAACTGGCCAGGGCCTGCGAGATCGCCAGCGAGATTCGGCTCCAACGCTCGGCCTCCGTTTCAAGTTGGCGACGTCCCGTTCTGGTAAGCCGGTAGTACTTGGCGCGGCGGTTATTCTCTGATTCTCCCCACACGGAGCTTACCCAGCCTTCCTCTTCCAAGCGGTGCAATGCCGGGAACAACGATCCCGGTTTCACCTGAAATGTTCCGCCTGTGATCTGCTCTACTCGTCTTGCAATTCCGAGGCCATGCATTTGCTCGAGGGCGAGCGATTTCAAGATGAGCAGATCAAGAGTTCCCTGCAGCAGTGCGGTCTGTTCTTGTCCCACGTGCATGCTCCTATCGACGTTCTGTAGGAACATAGGTTAGCAACATATAGAACGTCAATAGGAGATTTGCCTAAGCAGGGTTGGGACGATTCGGACGTCGGCGGGTGCTGTAGAACAAGTCCCAGCGCAGAGTGTTCACTTCTGGACAGAGCCGTCTGATTGCGAACAGGAAGCGGCAAACGGGAAGGGACAGACTTCGGCAAGCGTTAACGCCATAGCCATGACTTACAGTCACAAGGGCAACAATACGTCGTGATCGCTGCGGGCGGGCATCCTAAAATGAGCAAAGAGGCGCTGAGTGCTTCGCAGGTGGCGTTCACCCGGCATTGATGCGGCGTAAGGAGTGCGACATTTCTCTCGTTTGTGGATCGAAAAGTCAGCATGAGGTCGAGGTCTCTTCGTTCAGTTCGGGGGATAGATGCGGATCACGCGGCGAACTGATATCGCGGTTGCTTTTCTCGTAGCCATTGTTGGCCTTGGAATTTCGTCTCTTCAGGCTCAAGTCAGGCCGCGCCGGCCGGCTCTTCAGATCCTTACTCCAGCGTTGCCTGTGCCTGTCGCCGGGGAAAAATATCAAGTCCAGTTGCGCGCGATAGGCGGCACACCTCCGTACTACTGGTCTGCTCCCACGACCCCCCTTCCGGACGGACTGACACTTGATCCCAACACAGGACGGATTACCGGCATTCCCGAATCGAGCGACGAATTTTCCGTACTGGTGCAGGTTTCCGACTCTGCGAATCCGCCGCTTACCCATACCAAGCTTCTGCTGGCAACCGAAGGGGCACCATTGACGGTGCGCTGGACGGTTCGTCCCCACATCGTCGCCAGCAACATCGCCGGAGCCGTGCGCGTGACCAACGGCAGCAAAGACATCATGGATATGACGGTGATCGTAATGGCCGTCAACGAGTACGGACGGGCAACCGCGCTGCGGTACGAACGCTTGAACCTCGCACCTGGTAAAGAAACTCCGGATCTCACTTTCCAGGTAGCTCTCCCGCTAGGACAGTATGTTGCGCATGTCGATGCAGTGGGCGAGGTTCCGGAGAAGAAGGCGATCTATCGTGATCGGCGCGAGGTCGAGGGATTGATCGTCGCTTCGCAATGAAGCTGAGGCCATCAGTGACCCACGCCGAAACAAGGATGCTTATTTATGGCCTTCGCGACAGCCGCCGACCATCATCGAAAGCCCACCAATAATCAGAATGGCGCCTAGTGTCGCCGGCATCGGGCGCCGGTCCATCGCCGGTGCGCTGATTCCGATGCCGCCGGTTTGAAATGTCTGTGGCTCGGTGCGCGTAACGGGAGTCAGGAACGAGAGCAGTCCGAAGATCACGCACACCAAACCTGACAGGAATAGTTTCTTCATAGTTCACACAGTCAACGAGAGATGCCGCGCGTCCCAACAGATACACGCTTAGATGCCTTCCACCTAAGGTCATGGATTGTAAAGAGTTGTTTAGCTTTGCTCCCGAGCAACTGTTCCGGCGTTGCTCACCTCCAATCTGCACGTAAGTTATGCGAGCGACCTTTATAACTGCATTCGTTTGGGTCACAGCCTTTGGTCTGGTGGCCTGCTCGAATAATCCCAGCACTACCCGTCAGCAGGCGGCGAATGCAACCGAGCAGTTGAAGCAGGAGACGCGGCAGGCCGCAGGCGAGATCAAGAAGGGCGCGCAAACCGCTCGCACGCAGGTCACAGCCGCGGCAGAGGGAGTAAAAGAAGGGCTCAACGACAAAACCTCATCGCAAGTGAATCTGAATACTGCAAATAAAGCCCAATTGATGGGACTTCCAGGAATCGATGAAGTGCAAGCCGATGCAATCATTGCCAATCGCCCGTATCGTCATGCCCACGAGATCGTCAGCAAGGGCGCCGTTCGGGAGAGCGAGTACCAGAAGATCGCCTCTCACCTAAGCGTCAGCTCTACAGCAAAATAGTGCTGCGCAGATGGTCGGATCACCCACCCGTCCGATAGCCTCAAAAAATTGTCACCTTTCGTACCTGTGCACACATCTGTTCGTCGTAAGATTCCACTTCGTTGCAATCAGAAACTTTGAAAGCAGCCACCAAAAAGCAATTAAGCGCGCTACCTGCGGCGTTACTAACTCTCGACGGTTCGGCTGAAGCCGCACTGGCCCACTTGCGCGCTGCCGATCCAGTGCTTGCCGCAGTTATCAACCGTGTTGGCGCCTATGCCATGCAGTACCATGAGCCGACCTTTCGCGCGCTGGTGCGGTCCATCGTCTTTCAGCAGTTGCATGGAAAGGCTGCGCGGGCAATCTTCGATCGGCTCCAGCAAAAAGCGGGCGGGGAGATTACTCCTGAGTCCATTCTGAAACTGCGTCCCATGCAGATGAGGGCAATCGGCCTCTCCAAACAGAAGCTCACCTACATACGCGATCTTGCGCGTAAGACTCGCGATGGCCTGGTGGAGTTCGACCGGTTCCCGCAAATGAGCGACGAAGAGGTGATCGCCGAGCTCACGCAAGTAAAAGGCATCGGCGAATGGACCGCGCACATGTTCCTGATGTTCGCGCTGCGCCGACCGAACATCCTGCCCACCGGCGACTTCGGCGTTCGCAGCGCCATACGCAAGGCTTACGGTATGAAGGTCATGCCCAAGCCAAGGACGATGGAGCGGATTGCGAAATCGTGGCATCCGTACTGCTCGGTCGCGAGCTGGTATATGTGGCGGTCGCTCGATGTGCCGGTGGAACTCTGAATCTGGCCATTCTGGACAATTAACCTTCGCCCATTTCGATTGTTGAGATTTTCGTGTAGCAAATAAACACCCGCGTGGGGACGCGCGTCGCTCCTGAGCATTTCGCTATAATCACGAGTCGCGCAATGCCACAGCAGACTGAAAAGAAAATCCGCGTCCTCGTTGCCAAACCGGGACTCGATGGCCACGATCGCGGCGCCAAAGTAATCGCACGCGCTTTGCGCGATGCCGGTATGGAAGTGATCTATACCGGGTTGCGGCAGACCCCGGAGATGATCGTTAACGCCGCCCTTCAGGAAGACGTGGACGTCATCGGGCTTTCGATCCTCTCGGGAGCGCACAACGCCATCGTGCCACGCGTAGTTTCGCTGATGAAAGAGAAGCAAATGGACGACGTGCTCGTCGTGCTGGGCGGGACCATTCCGGAACAGGATATTCCTAACCTCAATCAGTATGGCGTAACCGGCATCTTCGGTCCCGGCACTCCGATGGACCAGATCGTGAAATTCATCCGCTCGAACGTAAAGCCACGCGGCATTCCCGCCTAAATAACCTGGGCCCGGCCGGCATCGGCGAATAGTGTTTGGTTCCCGCGGATCTTCTTTATTTAATGAACTGTCATTTCATTGAGCTGTCATCTTAAATTTCTTATTGAACTATCATCCCGAAGCGCCGCTTTTGCGCGAGGGATCTGTTTTTGTGGTTGCTCGAGGAGCAACGACAAAAACAGATCCCTCACCCGCAGTCCAACTGTTAACTCACCACGAGCCTCGCTGCGGGTTGGGATGACAGTTCTTCAATAATCTGCGGTCTCGGGCTGGTCGGGGTTCCCGAGCAAGCTCAGATTTTGTGGTGGCATGTTGAGACAGCGACGGCACCCACGTTGTCCCCGGAATGCTACAAAGCGTCAATGAAAATTGATCCGTGTTTCTTAGGAATTTCTGACCACGGTTCCCTCTCAGGCTTTCCCAACCATTTTTACGACGAGAGTCCTTGGATTGACTTCGTGCTTCAGCTCTCAGTAACATCGCGCTCCTAGTTCTCACGAAAAATTAATTCCAAAAGATAAAAGGCGGTAGGACTCCATGCGGTGGGCCAAGCTGTTTACGTCTTCCCTGTTTTTGTTTCTCCTCGTCATCAGCTCTTCTGCGCAAAACGCCAACACAGGCACGGTGTTCGGCATCGTTACAGACCCATCCGGCGCGGTGATTCCCGGAGCAACCGTCACGTTGCACGACACGGCAACCGGACAGGAGCGCTCGGCGACAACGAATGAAGTTGGCAGATATAACTTCGCCAGCGTGTCTCCGGGTAATTAC
>DATLKS010000844.1:0-2395 GCA_035538255.1 Terriglobales bacterium | reverse complement strand
GATGCGGTCTCCCGCACCTTCACTCGGGAGGAAAGCAAAGTGTTTCAAGCAGGATGCCGCCTCGCTTCGGTCCACAACAAGGTCGCGAAGGACATCCTATTCGTAAGGGGAGTCGCGGAGGCATCAGAAGTCGATGCCCTCGATGAGCAAGCCGTCGACGCCAGGGTATGAAGATACTGGTCTTGGGGGCGAACGGTGCCGTCGGGCAACTCGCGCTCGATGAGTTATTGAATGCCAATCACGACGTGAAGGCCCTGGTGCGAAACGCGTCCACCCTGCAGCGGAAGCACCCGCGGCTCACCGTCGTGCAGGGCGAACCGACGAGTGCAGCCGACCTGGAGAGTGTTCTCGCGGGACAGGACGCGGTGCTGAGCACCATCGGCGCTCGCACGAATAAGAAGACCACGCTGCGGGCGGATGTCGCTACGAACGTGATCGCCGGGATGAAGAAGCACGGCGTCAGCAAGCTGGTCTGGCTCGACGGGGCAGGCGTCGGTTCGAGCAAGAAGTTCGTGGAGCGCTCGTCGTTCCTCCTCGGGCGGATCATCATGCCGCTCTTGCTCGACAACATGTACGAAGATGCTGCCGTGGCAGACGCGATTATCGAGAAGAGCGGCTGCGACTGGGTGATCGTGCGTCCGATGTCCTTCACCAACAACGCGAAGACGGGGAACGTCTCGGTCGTCACCGACATGAGTCTCACGGTCCCGCTGCGCCTGAGGATGGCGCGCGCGGATGTCGCGGCGTTTCTGGTCGAGCAAGTGCTCAAGGACGATTACGTCGGGCAAATGCCCATCATCTACACCTGACGCTGTGGGTTGCGTCGCGCCGGGGGCAAGTCAAGACGGGCGACGTATCCTCAGCCACGGCTGGTTCGTAATAGAGATAGACAGTGTAGTTGTAACTGCAAGTGACCCAGGAGAGAGGATGAACGTGAAAAATAGAGGATATCAGTATCTTTCGTTTGCACTGCTGATTTGCCTAGCTGTGATCAGCGCGAAGGCCCAGGAAGCCAAATACCCTCCACTTAGCGAGTACATGATGCCGCAAGCCGACGAGGTTGCTTTGGCAAAGAGTGCCGCTCCACAGTCCATCTCGGAACACGCAACGATCAGGGTTTTTACCGCATCGGGTTACCAGACCGTGCATGAGGGGGACAACGGCTTTGTGTGCATGGTCATGCGCGGGTTTACCGGCGCGCCGACCCTCACTCCAATCCAACTGCGCGGTCTCGTCTACGATGCCAAAACCAGGGCACCGATTTGTTTCAATCCTCAGGCAGCGAAAACAGTACTGCCGCACTACGAACTGAGAACCAAGCTTGGAATCGAAGGCAAGACGCCCGACCAAATTGCCGAGGCGATTCAGGCCGCCTACGCAAAAGGCAAAATCCCGAAGCGCGACGCCGTAAGCTTTGCCTACATGTGGTCGGCGGACCAGGTCCTCGGACCCGTGGGCCACTGGCATCCTCATATGATGGTCTTTGTGCCCTATTACAAGAACTCGATGCTCGGCGACAATGCCGCAGCGAGCCCTCTTCCGGCCGTGTTCGAAGATGTGGGAACTCCCTTTGCAGTCGCGGCAATACCGGTCGATGACAACCTGGCGATCAAGGCGCGTCCCTAAGAGACGCGCAATCTACCCGGAGAAGACATCGAATTATGGATGATCACGAACAGCTACAAAAGGAGCCGACCTGCGACCCAGGTCTTTGTGCCAATGATGGAAACTGCGGCGTCGACGATTTCTGGCGACATCAGTTGAACCGCATCAAAGATAAAGCGGAAGAGAAGCAGGCCAGAGACAACGCGTGAGCTTCGGCTGTTGTCCGAAGACGAGATAGTCAATTTGCGAATGGTCTATCCATATCCTCAACTACAGCTAGTTCGTAATAGACATTGGGTCTGACAAGTCAAGTAACTCCAGAAGAGGAATTCACGTGGAAAAGAAAAGATATCGTTCTAGGTTGCTGTTCTTGCTGCTGATCGGCTTGTGTGCGGCCGGCGCGAATGCGCAGGAAGCGAAGTATCCGCCGCTCAGCGAGTACATGATGGCGCGAGACGCTGAAATTGCGTTGGCCAAGAGCGCGGCTCCGGATTACATTACCGGCCACGCGACGATAAAGGTATTCACAGCGTCCGGATTTCAAACCGTGCACGAGGGGGACAACGGCTTTGTGTGCGTGGTCATGCGCGGGTTTACCGGAGCTCCGACGTTCACTCCGGTGCAAGTCCGGGATTACATTAATTACGACGCGAAAACCCGAGCTCCCATTTGTCTCGACCCACAGGCCGCGCGAGCTGTACTGCCTTATTACGAACTTCGGACAAAACTGGGGTTGGAAGGCAAGACAGCCGAGCAAATTGCCGAGGGCGTACAAGCCGCTTATGCCAAA
>DATLKS010000843.1:0-2213 GCA_035538255.1 Terriglobales bacterium | reverse complement strand
GTAGAGCGCTGCACAATAACGGCCCGCAAACGATCGATACGTCCGACAACTTCCGGTATTCCCACCCAGGGCGATTTCGCCTTCTCCATGCGCGCATGCAGCGCGGAAGCTTGCTCGAATTCCAATCGTGCGGATGCAGCGTCGCGCTCCGACTCAAGCTGTGCCACAAGCGATCCCCCGTGCGTGTCGAGATAACTCTGCACGCGCGCAGTCTCGTGCATGTATTCTGCGTGCGTGCAGCCGCCAAAGCAGGGCGCCAGGCACATCTTCATCTCCGAGTACATGCAACCAGGAAATGTGGGATCAGGGCGGATGTTGAACGTGCAGCGCCGCGACTTAAAGAGATCGAGCGCGTCATTCAGAAATTTGTTTGCGGCAGATTTGGAAGCAAATGGTCCGTAGTAAACCGAAACTCCGGGTGCTCCGTCCTTCGCCGTGGGTGCTTCACCCCCGGCAGTTGGGAGGAGTGGGATTCTCCCAAGCCGTCGTGTGAAATATGCTCGTGGATATTCGTTCTCCCATCCGATCTTCACAAGCGCTGGGGGAATCAGCTTCATGCGCTTGCGATAGGAACGCGGAAAGTGCTCGCGCATGGCCTGATAGAGCAGCAGACGATTTTCAAAGTCGGAGGCGGTGAGCGTGTACTCGATCGTGCGCGTGCTCTCGCGCAGATTCAGGCGTTTGCTATCCGGAGATGCAGGCAGGAGGAGGCGCTCAAGTCTTTTGCGCAGATTGGCAGCCTTGTTGAGATACGGTTCCGAATCAGGATTCTGGCTGCGCAACGCGAACACGGCCGGAGTCTCCGGCAGTGTGTCGAGACTCTCCTCTGCGCGAGCCGGATCAAACCGCATGGAATGCTGCCAGTTCATGTTTTAGCATTACCCTGCAGATACGATTATGCCGCCCAGCCGAAGCGATTAGCACGGCTCCTGTACTGTTACGCCAGTTCCGCTTGTAGGATTAGCCCGAAGGGCAGTATTCCGTAGCACACGCGCGTGAGCCGTGGCTTGCGATTGACAGACGAAGAGTCCCAAAGGGGCGGCAGGGTTTCATGTGCGATGATGCCGCATGCGGGCTACCGGAATGCCGTACCTTCGGCGCTATCGCCGGTACTTGCGATAAATCTAGTTCAGATCGTAACTTCGATGTGGCGAGAACTTCTGTCAAACGAGATCTATTGGGGTGACTTTTCGTCCCGACGTTCGTCGGTATAGAACATCATTCAGACTAGAGGAGATTTCTGATGAAAAGACATGGTGCAGTTGTCGCAGTGATTCTTTTGGCAATTCTGAGCGCCACGGCGCAGGATCAGGATAAAAGCAAGCGTCCGAGCCCGCCGGGCACCGCCGAGGTCACTTTCTCTGACGGCAAAAAGGTGACCATTAACTACAGCCGTCCGTATGCAAAAGGGCGGAAGATCTTCGGCGGGCTGGTTCCTTACAACGAGGTCTGGCGCACGGGCGCAAACGAGGCCACGTCGCTCAAGACTGACACCGATCTAGTGGTCGGCGATACCACAGTTTCTGCGGGGAGCTACACGCTTTACACCGTTCCCTCAGCAAGCTCGTGGAAGCTGATCATCAACAAGCAAACCGGGCAGTGGGGCACGAACTACGACCAGGGCCAGGATCTCGCTCGCGTCGACATGAACGTCAGCTCGCTACCGCAGCCGGTCGAGCAGTTTATGATCAGCTTCGATAAAAAGGGTGGCGACGCAGCCCAGCTGAACCTGCAGTGGGAGAAGACGCAGGCTTCGGTGGAAGTGAGAGAAAAGAAGTAGATCAATTTCACCACGGAGGTACGGAGGAAGATGGGAGACGTTTGTGACCTCGGGGCCTCCGTGGAGAACATCTTGTTGCCTTTCAGCTCAGGTCTAACAGTGTGAGACTTGTTGAGCGCATCGTTGACTGGCCCCACGTCTTTCAGCTCCCGGTACATAGAGCAACATAATCCGGTTCCTTGCCCTGTCTGCCTGTTCGCCTTGGAAGCTTCGTAACTCCGCGACTTCGCAGCTCAGGAGCTTAGCGGCCTAGCAGCTTATTCTCCGAGACGATAATTCACCTCTATCTCGATGGAGGTTTTCACTGGTTTTCCAGCGAGCCGTCCTGGGTAAAATTTCCAGCTCCTCACAGCTTCTACGGCGCGGTCATCGAGTCCGAAACCCGCAGGGCGAAGGACCGGGATGTCTTCCGCTGCTCCAGCTTCATTCACTG
>DATLKS010000842.1:0-8557 GCA_035538255.1 Terriglobales bacterium | reverse complement strand
TGGAGGACGGAAGCTGGAATCTTCCTTTCAATACACATTCAAGATGGAGGCTATGGCTCCCACCCGGAAAACGGCTGGAGGCGAAGTTCGCATTGTGGACTCGCGCAACTTCCCAGTCTCCAAGAATATCGCCGCCGCGCTCGTTACTCTTAAGCCGGGAGCATTGCGCGAGTTGCACTGGCATCCCAACGCCAGCGAGTGGCAGTTTTGGATCACCGGTAAAGGACGAATGACCATCGTGATGAACGAGGGAAAAGCTCGCACGATGGACTTCAACGCTAACGATGTGGGTTTCGTGCCTAGAGTTGCTGGTCATTACGTCGAAAACAGAGGCAACACCGATGTCATATTTTTGGAGATGTTCAAGTCCGACCAATTTGTGGACGTCTCTTTGAACAACTGGCTCAGGCGGCTGCCTCCGGAAGCGGTAACTTCGCACCTGAATCTGGATCAGGAGCAAATCGCGAGAATTCCCTCGGAAAAGGAGCTCGTCATCGCAGGGTAGCGCCTCTCTAGACCTCGGATGGGGCAAGGGAAGGTCCCTATTAGGAACGCAGACTCTGATAACTGATTGCTTGTGACCGCCTGCCGACACAGCACGTCGACCCGCCGTCTATATCAACCCATTCAGGACGCGCAAGTGGAATTGCCAGCGCCGCTATTTGCGAGCATTGAAATTCAGACTGGAACGGCTCATCCCCGATGGGCCGTTGATTTGGCGTCTATCTTGCAAGGATGCAAATTTGAAATGAGCACCGTCAATTGAGCGGGAATCTTAACGACGGTGGGAGTGATGCTGACATGCTTAAAGAGTTCCTGACGCGTTGGCCTGTCGTAGAGCAGATCTTGACCCACACCGATGGTACTGGTGCGGAAGCCATGAGCGAGCGGACCCACAACCTAGCCCCCAAACACCGCGGTGCGCAGGTGGCGCGGTCTGTGTGTCCATATTGCGCCGTAGGCTGCGGCCAGCTTGTCTATCACAAGGACGGAAAGCTGGTCTCAATTGAGGGCGATCCGGCATCCCCAATTTCCCGCGGACGGCTTTGCCCCAAGGGTTCCGATAGTTTCGAACTGCTTACGCATGCCGGACGTGAAACTCGAGTTAAATATCGGCGGCCATACTCAACTCAATGGGAAGACTTGGATCTCGAGACTGCGATGGACATGATCGCGGATCGGATTTGGGAATCGCGCGAGCGTACATTTGTCGAACAGAAAGATGACGAAGACGTGATGCACACAACCGCTATCGCGCACCTGGGCGGCGCTACTCTCGATAATGAAGAGAATTACTTGATCAAGAAGCTGTTCGCAGCCGGACTGGGGATGGTCTGTATCAGCAATCAGGCCCGTATATGACACAGCTCGACTGTGCCCGGTCTGGGCACAAGCTTCGGACGAGGCGGAGCCACCACTGCCTTACCCGACCTGATCAATGCAGATGCCATTCTGATTATGGGTTCGAACATGGCGGAGAATCACCCGGTCGGTTTTCAGTGGGTCATTGAGGCCCGCGAGCATGGGACGAAGATCATCCACGTTGATCCGCGCTTCAGCCGTTCATCCGCGATGGCCGACATCTGGTCTCCACTTCGGGCCGGTTCCGACGTTCTGTTCCTGGGAGGTCTGGTCAATTACGTTCTCCAAAATGGGAAGGACTTCCGCGAGTACGTCGTGAGCTACACGAATGCCTCCGCGATCGTTGGGGAAGACTTCCAGGACACCGAGGATCTGGATGGACTGTTTTCCGGTTGGGATGCGGAAAGACGAATCTATGACCCGCAAACCTGGGCCTACGCAGGTTGTCAGGCGGAAACTTCTGGCGGGGAACACTTTGCCAATGGTGGTCACGCAAAAGATTCAGGGGGGAGGGCGGTTTCTGACCTCGACGCGTGTGAGCATGACGCTACGCTTCAGCATCCGCGATGTGTGTACCAGATCCTCAAGCGGCACTTTGCCCGCTACACGCCAGAGATGGTAGAGCGCACTTGCGGCGTTCCGCGGGATCTGTTCCTGAAAGTAGCCGAGACGTTTTGTTCTGCATCCGGACCCGACAAAACGGGAGCCATCTGTTATGCGGTGGGCTGGACGCAGCATTCGAATGGCGTGCAGATCATCCGCACCGCAGCGATCCTGCAGCTTCTGTTGGGAAATATCGGACGTCCGGGAGGAGGCATTCTCGCGCTGCGCGGCCATGCTTCGATTCAGGGTTCTACCGACATTCCTACGCTGTACGACATTCTTCCCGGTTACCTGCCGATGCCAAAGTTCGGCTTCGATGGGCGCGACCTCGAAACATATCTTCAGAAGCACAAAGATAAGACTGGCTGGTGGTGGAACATCGATAAGTACATCGTCAGCTTGCTCAAGGCATATTACGGAGAAGCAGCAACCAAAGAGAAAGATTTCGGCTTTGGCTGGCTGCCGCGGATCACCGGCGATCACTCTCATCAGGGCTACTTTCTCGACATGATGGACGGCAAGATGGAAGGGCTATTTGTCATGGGACAAAATCCGGCTACAGCCGGTCCGCACTCGCGGCTCGAACGCAAAGCGCTCGCGAAGCTAAAGTGGCTTGTCGTGCGCGATCTAGTGGAACTGGAGAGCGCATCATTCTGGTATGACTCTCCCGAAATAGAACGCGGTGAGCTTCGTACAGAAGAAATCGCGACCGAGATTTTTTTTCTGCCGGCGGCCGGGCATACCGAAAAGGACGGCTGCTTCACGAACACGCAACGTCTGGTGCAGTGGCACGAAAAAGCGGTCGATCCTCCGGGCGACTCCCGCGGCGAAGTCTGGTTCATGTATCACCTCGGCCGCCGGTTGAAAGAAAAGGCCAGACTCGATCCACGACCGCGCAACGCTGGGCTGAACGCGCTAGCGTGGGACTACAGATTAACCGGCGAGTTCCAGGAACCAGGCGTGGAAGAAATCCTGCAGGAGATCAACGGCCGCACTGTTCAAGATCGCAAACTCATCAAGGGTTTCGGCGAACTGAAAGCGGACGGCTCAACCGATTGCGGCTGCTGGATCTATTCGGGAATCTTTCCTGCGCCTGATAAGAATGTCGCCAATGGCCGCAATTCCCGGGATTTTTACGGACATGGCTGGGCCTTTGCCTGGCCGGCGGATCGCCGCATCCTGTATAACCGTGCATCCGCGAGACCCGATGGCCGCCCTTGGAGCGAGCGCAAAAAGCTGGTCTGGTGGGACGACGCAGAAAAGAAGTGGACAGGTCTGGACGTTCCCGATTTCACTGCTACCAAACCTCCCGACTACCGGCCGCCAGCAGGCGCCGAAGGTGACGCTGCGCTTGCTGGAGATCGTCCCTTCATCCTGCATCCAGATGGACTCGGCTGGATTTGGGTGCCGACCGGCTTGGCAGACGGTCCTTTGCCGACGCACTACGAACCGTGGGAATCGCCGGTGCGCAATCCGCTTTATCCCAACCAGCAGACTAATCCGCCTGCTATGGGTAAGCGACGTCCTGATAACCAATACGCGGATTCACCTGATGCCCGATTCCCGTACGTGTTCTCTACGTATCGACTGACGGAGCACCACACCTCGGGAGCCATGTCGCGCATGCTTCCCCATTTGGCAGAACTTCAACCGGAGTTTTTCTGTGAGATATCACCCGAACTGGCGTCCGAGCGAGGAATCGAGAACGGCGGTTGGATGACGATCATTGGCATGCGCGGCATCGTCGAGGCGCGCGCACTCGTGACACCGCGCATACAACCGCTGATAGTCGATGGCAAGAGGGTGCACCAAGTCGGATTGCCCTACCACTGGGGATATCGCGGGCTGGTAAAAGGTGATGCAGCGAACGATCTGCTCGCGATCTCGGAAGAGCCCAACACGCGAATCATGGAGAGCAAGGGACTACTGTGCAACGTAGTGCCGGGACGGCGAGCGCAAGGTAAAGAGGCGCTGACACAACTTGAGGACCAGATCCGGAGGCGATCATGGCAGTGAGCGCATTTTTGACCGATGCAACCGTATGCATCGGATGCAAAGCCTGTGAGGTCGCCTGCAAGGAATGGAACCACATTCCCGCTGACGGCTTCACCTTCACCGGCAATTCGTACGACAACACGAATGCTCTTGGCGCCTCGACCTGGCGACACGTCATGTTCCTGGAGCAGCCCACCGCATTGGGTCCGCAGACGACGGGCACAGAAGATCCGTTCCGTTGGCTGTTTCTCTCTGACGTTTGTAAGCACTGCGGAAATGCGGGCTGTCTTGAAGCGTGTCCCACAGGAGCAATCGTTCGCACCGAAATCGGATCGGTGTACGTGCAGCCTGACGTTTGCAATGGTTGTGGCTATTGCGTAGTTTCCTGTCCCTTTGGAGTAGTCGACAAAAATCATCAGGAAGGAACAGCTTTCAAGTGCACATTTTGTTACGACCGGCAACGGGACGGACTAATACCCGCATGTGCAAAAGCTTGTCCGACGCAATCAATTCGATTTGGCGAGATCAATGACTTGCGGCAGCAGGCGCAAGTACGCGTCCAGCAGTTGCAAGCGCGCGGGTATATCGATGCACGAATCTATGACCCGCAAGATACAAGTGTTGGCGGCACTCATGCGATGTTTGTGATTCTCGGAGAGCCGGAGGCCTACAATTTTCCTCCTGCTCCCGAAGTACCAACCGTTCACATGAAGTCGGCGTGGGGCGCAGCGCTGCTTTCGGCCCTTGTCGTGGTGCTGGTGGTGTGCCTGGCGCTCGCGCTGTAGTCGCATGAGAGGTTCCTCGCACCTAGATCCAGGAGGGTAGGTTGAGCATGGCTGAGCCAGTACACATCACTGAAGAGCGGCTGGACACGTTACGGGAAGAAGCTGCCCGAAACGGGAAGGTGCAAACTCACGGAATCGTTCCGGTCGCCAGTCCTTTTCCGAAACCCGCGTGTACCGCAAACTATAACGGCAATCCGGTGTTGAAGCCGCCAACCTGGACGTGGCAGGTGCCGCTGTACTTTTTTGTGGGAGGCGTCGCTGGTACATCTTCGCTCATCGCACTAATCGCACACTTGTATAGCAATGCGGGACTGCTTCGCGCTGCGCTATGGGTGGGATTTGCCGGAGCGCTGATTTCCCCACTTTTGCTCATTGCAGACTTAGGGAAACCCGCCAGGTTCCTCAATATGCTGCGAGTCTTTAAGCTGCGGTCTGCCATGTCGGTAGGCGCGTGGACGTTGGTAGGATTTTCGGGTGCAGTGGGCTTAGCAACGGTTTGCCACGAAGTGATATTGGCGGGACACGGGAGCCCCTTACTTCTGCTCGAATGGGTGTCTGAGATAATCGCAGCGTTTACTGGCCTGATATTAGCCAGTTACGCCTCAGTCCTCTTAGGCGTTAGTGCAATCCCAGTTTGGTCGGAAAATCGCAAGCTGGTGCCCTCAGTTTTTCTTGCAGGGGGGCTTGGCTCGGCGGCCGCCGTGCTGGAACTTCTTGGATTTCTTCTTGCGGCAACTCAGTTCATCGGGATCGTCGCGAGCACAGTGGAGACAGTAATCGCGATCGTCATCGAACTCCGCGGCCGATATGTTGATCGCCCACTACGGGAAGGAGCCGTCGGCTGGCTGGTGCGGGCTGGTGGCGCTCTGGCGGGACCTGTTTCGTTGTTGCTCAGGATTTTCTGGACCCACAACCCTGAACTCCGTTATCTCGCCGATCTTTGTTTTATTGCCGGCGCCTTGATCAGCCGCTACGCCTGGATCGCAGCTGGACGAGTCTCTTCACGCGATCCAGAGGCGCTTTTTGAAATCCAGCGACATTACAGCAAAGTAGCTGCCACGCAGTAATTACGCCGCGTTATCGCATTCATGCTTTACCAGCGTCGCGTAGATGCCGAAATATCGCTGCGCTGCGCACCAGGATGCCCACAGCCAGAGCCAGTCCGCCGAGAGTCATGATGTTGATCGTTTCTCCGATGGCACTTAGCACGATGATGGAGGTCAGGATCGCCAGAGGTATGGAGGTCGCGATGATAATCGTGCTCCGCCAGCTGCCCAGAAAGGTGAGAATCATGAAGGCAGTCAGGCATGCTGCGATCAGCGTCTCCCTGACCACACCGCTGATGGCGCCGCGCACAAAAATCGACTGATCAGCTAGCGGGTCAATGTTCAGTTGCGGTGGAACCGTGGCTTTAATCTGCGGAATAAGCGCCTTAATGCCCGCGATTACGTTCAAGGTCGAGGCATCACCAGCTTTTTGGATGGTCAGCAGTACCGACCGCTGTCCGTTGACACGCACTATATTGGTTTGCGGTGGAAATCCGTCGCGCACCCACGCTACATCCTTGATATAGATCGTGGTACTGCCGACTGTTTTGATCGGGATGCGGTTCAGGTCCGCGATCGTCTGCGGTGCCGCATTGGGAATCGACACGTCGTACTCTGTCGAACCTATCTTGGCCGTGCCCGTTGGCAAAATTAAGTTCTGCAGGCTAATGGCATTGACGACATCCAAGGCAGACAGTCCCTTAGACTGCAACGCCGTAGTATTCAGATCGACTTGTACCTGGCGTTGCTTACCGCCGTATGGATACGGCACCGAGGCGCCTGGAACTGTAATTAGCTGGGTGCGAATCTGATTGAGACCGTAGTCATTCAGCTCCTGCTCGGACATATTCTGTCCGGAAAGAGCCAATTGAAGGACAGGAACACTGGACGCGCTGTAGGCAAGAACGAGGGGAGGCGTGGTGCCTGCGGGCAATTGCCTGAGCTGGGTCTGCGAAACTGCCGTGATTTGCGCGATTCCTTGCTGAATGTTCGCAGTCGGCTGCAGGAAGACTTTAACGACGGCAACTCCGTACAGCGATTGAGATTCGATGTGCTGAATGTTGTCTACGGTAGTAGTAAGTGTCCGCTCGGTAACGCTAACTATGCGGTCGCTCATATCCTGAGGGATAAGGCCATTGAAGTTCCAGATGATGCTGATGACCGGAATATTAATGTTGGGGAAGATGTCTGTAGGAGTGCGCACGATCGCGAGCACCCCCATGATCAATATGAGGATGGACAGGACTACAAACGTGTATGGCCGCCTTAATGCGAGCCTAACGATCCACATAGAATTTGCTTTCGAGCTTTGTCAGGGACAGCCTGAGTAAGTTGCTGCGCCGCTGGCTTTATGCAATCGCAACTGCTGAAACTGTTCCCCTCGCCAGGACTTCCTCAATGCGAACCGGCAGCCCTCAATCGTTTGGGCAGTCCTTTCGCGTGCGCTCGAGCGTTCCTCGCTTTCCGAAGTGCAACTGAAGTTCCAATACGCGCGCACGCACACGAAGAGCCGCTGGTTACTTCGGCGTGACGCTTAGGTTCAGAGCTGGATTACTACGCCGTGGCTACCAGGGACGAATGGTCGGCAGAGTTGCACCTTTTCTGTTACGCGCCGGCGCGGAATCTGCAACTGCTGTTGGAAGTCGTGAGTCAACCTGCCGACGACCCGTGTCGCGATTACGACACCTGGTTGTGTGCCGAAGTTGTTATTCCATCCCAGCAACACAAGTTCTCCCAACCGAGTTCACCACTGTCACTCTATCCCCTTCTTTGCTGCAGAGGCGACGCCGGTTGAGCCGTGAGGAATTCGGCCATGCTGACAGGCATAGATGGCATCTCGTCACAGTCGCGTGTCGGAGACCTCCTTCCCTGTTTGAGATCACCATAAATCTTCCTGCCTCCATTGAAGCCTCTTCTCAATCGATTTGGAAACATACCTGCATTCAACTGCGTTGAGCCAGGTTGCGCCGGCAGCTAGACGGTCGGTTCCAACTTAGGAAGAGTATTTCGGTGTAGGTTGTGTATGAAGACTTGTGCAGCAGGAATCCTGCTTTTCTCTATGTCCACGTTGTCGTTTGCTCAGGGACTTTCTGATTGGGAAACTCGCTCGTTAGGCCAGGATCGCTCGGGTATGGCGTCGCCATTCGGCCGCACCTTGTCTGGAGACACCGGCACGATCACCGGCACGGTCGTCAGTCTTGACGGCAGACCGCAGAAGGATGTCCTTATCCAGATCCACGATTTTGGCGGGAGTGGAGTTGTGGCTTCCACTTACACCAATATGGCGGGAGCCTTCAGCTTTGAAACGGTCCCATATGGAACTTACGAACTTGTCGCAAACCGGGAGACCCAAAGCATTCGCGAACACGTTGACGTTCGAGATAGCTTTTCGGTCGTGAATCTTCGCCTTAATGCGCCGGATCCCAATGCAGTCCCGAGCCGGAACGGGCTTGTCTCTCTGACGGAGTTAAAGGTCCCACAGCGCGCACGTGATGCTTACTCGAAAGCTGAGCAGGCCGTGGCGAAACATCGGCCGGCAGAGGTATCAAAATACCTTCAGAAAGCGCTGGAGATATACCCGGCTTATGCGCCGGCTCTTACCTTACGGGGAGCGCTTTCGCTAGACAAGAACGACCTTACGGCGGCCGTGGACGATTTCGAAAAGGCTATTCGCGCGGACAGCGCCTACGCCATGGCGTACGGCGCAATGGCTGCCGCACTCAACCGTCTTAACAAGTTCGACGAGGCCCTGCGCGCGGCCGAACG